>SKLC01000199.1 GCA_007123425.1 Nitriliruptoraceae bacterium | reverse complement strand
CGCCATCCGGCGCGGTCGCTGCCGGCCCCGTCGGCGAGGGCGCATGCGAGGCGAGCAGCCCGCCACAACGGCCGCAGAAGCGTGCGCGCGCCGGTGCGGTCTGACCGCACCCCTCGCAGCTCCGCCTGCCCCTCATGCCCACCCAGCGTAGGCGCCGACGCAGCACCGGAGCCGGCGGGCCGGCACCGGCTCACTGCACGCAGAACTCGTTGCCCTCGGGGTCGGCGAGCGTGGCGTGCACCGACGCGGGCTCGTCCACCCGGTAGAGCTCGCTCGCGCCCAGCTCGAGGAGCCGTGCCACCTCCGCGTCGATGCGCGCGACACCGACGTTGAGGTCGAGGTGGAGCCGGTTCTTGCCGACCTTCTCCTCGGGCACGTGCAGGAACAGCAGGCGCCGCGGCGCAGGGTCGCCGAGCGGGTCCGCGTCGAGGTCGTCGGGGTGGCGGATCGCCTCGCCGATCGCGAAGCTCAGCCGACCATCCACCTCGATCACGTCCTCGTCGCCCACGTGTCCCTGCTCGAGCAGGTCACGGATGAAGGCGTCGTTGTCCTCGACCACGTAGCCCAGGGCCGCCGCCCAGAAGCGCGCCTGCGCATGGGGGTCCGCCGCGTCCACGGTCACCTGGAAGCCGATGGGCTCCATCTGGCACCTCGCTGCCCGTCAGGCCTCGTCGGTGGCCGTCTCCATCTTGGAGAACAGCGGGGAGGGCTTGGCCAGCTGCGTGCCCGCGGGCACCTCGGCGCGCCGCCACCCGTGGTCGGCCAGCTGCCCGTCGCCGCCGAGCCACTCGTGCAGCCGCTGCGCCGCGAAGGGGGTGTAGGGAGCGAACGCGACGTTGATCCCGCTGATGGCCTGCAGGGCGGTCCAGAGCGTGGTCGCCGTGCGGTCGCGGTCCTCCTTGGCGGTCTTCCACGGCTCGAGCGCGTTGAGGTAGCCGTTGACGGCCTGTGCGGCGGCCAGCGCCTCCTTGAGCCCGTGCCGCAGCTCGACGCGCTCCATCAGGCGCGCCTGCGCCGCGAGGTGGCCGTCGACCGTGGTCAGCAGCGCCCGGTCGCGGTCGTCGCGCTCGCCGGGCTCGGGCACCACGCCGTCGAAGTTCTTGCGGGTCATCGACAGCACGCGGTTGACGAGGTTGCCCCAGGTGGCCACCAGCTCGTCGTTGACCCGGCGGACGAGCTCGTCCTCCGCGAGGTCGGTGTCCGCCTGCTCGGGCAGGATCGTCGCCAGCGCGTAGCGCAGCTCGTCGGGCCCGTAGACGTCGAGGTAGTCCAGCAGCGACTTGCCCACCCCCCGCGACTTGGACGCCTTCGAGCCGCGGAAGGTGACGTACTGGTTGGCGGGCACGTCGGTGGGCAGGTTGAGCGGGGCCTCGGCGCCCTGGTTGTAGCCCATCAGCTCGGCGGGCCAGAACACCGCGTGGAAGGGGACGTTGTCCTTGCCGATGAAGTAGTAGGACTCCGCGTCCGGGTTCTGCCACCAGGCCTTCCAGGCGTCGGGGTCGCCCTGGCGCTGCGCCCACTCCTTGGCCGCGGAGAGGTAGCCGATCACGGCCTCGAACCAGACGTAGATCCGCTTCTGCGACGCGTCGGTGGAGATGTCGAGCTCCGGCGGGATGGGGATACCCCATGACAGGTCGCGGGTGATCGCCCGCTCCTGCAGGCCCTCCTTCACGAAGCCCTTGGCCCAGTTGATCACGTGGCCGCGCCAGCCCTCACGGGTCTCGAGCCAGGCCTCGAGCTCCTCCTGCAGGCGGGGCAGCAGGAGGAAGTAGTGCTCGGTCTCCCGCGGCTGCGGCGTCGCGCCGGTCAGCTTCGAGCGCGGGTCGATCAGGTCGATCGGGTCGAGGGTGGCGCCGCAGCCGTCGCACTGGTCGCCGCGGGCGTCCTCGGCGCCGCAGCGCGGGCAGGTCCCCTCGACGTAGCGGTCGGGCAGGAAGCGCCCGGCCTCGGGGTCGAAGAACTGCTCGGTGGTGCGGGTCTCGACGAACCCGTTGGCATGCAGGGTGCGGAAGAGGTCCCAGGTCACCTCGCGGTGGTTCTCGGTCATCGTCGTGGTGAACAGGTCGAACGCGATCCCCAACCGCTCCCACTGCTCGTGGAACCTGGGGTTGTAGCGCTCCACGATGTCCCGCGGGGTGACGCCCTCCTGGTCGGCCTTGACCGTGATCGGGGTGCCGTGGGCGTCGGTGCCCGACACCATCAGCACCCGGTGTCCGGCGACGCGGTGGTAGCGGGCGAAGATGTCGGCGGGCAGGTACGCGCCGGCGATGTGACCCAGGTGCGAGAGGCCGTTGGCGTAGGGCCAGGCGACCGCCACGAGGACGTGCCGGTCAGAGGAGGCGGTGTCGGTGCTCATGGCGCGAGCCTACCGAGCGGGCAGGTAGCGTCAGGGCGCGACCCGTTCGCCGGCCTCACGGAGACGAGCGTCAGGGCGCGCCCCGTCCGCCGGCCTCACGGAGACGAACGCCCCGGTGCTGTCCCGTCGTTGGCCGCTGGCCCTGGTCGCACTGCTCCTCGTCCTGCTGGGAGGTCCGCTGGTGGTGCCACCGCCCGAGGCCGGGTCGGACGCCGGCGGCGAGCTCGCCGGGCCCCAGGGCCGCTTCGCCCGGGTGCTCGGGGTCGACGTCCATCACGAGGCCGCCGGGTCGGCCGGTGCGCCCGCGGTGCTGCTCCACCACCACTTCTACGGCAACACCCGCACCTGGCGGCACGTCCTCGACGGGCTGGCCCACGACTGGCGGCCCATCGCCGTCGACCGGCCCGGGTTCGGGCTCACCGAGCGCCCGCCCCGCACCGCGTGGACTCGCGGCAACCCCTACACGCGTGCCTCGGCGGCGCGCATCGGGCTCGGCGTCCTCGACGAGCACGACGCGGCACAGGCCGTGGTCGTGGGCGCGTCCGCCGGCGGCACCGTCGCGCTGGAGACCTACGCGCTGGCCCCCGAGCGCGTCCGGGCGCTCGTGCTCGTCAGCCCGGCCATCACCGGCGACGTCGGCCCTCCCCCGCGGCTGCGGCCGCTGCTGCGCAGCCCCCAGGCCCGTCGGCTGGGCCCGTACGTGGTGCGTCGACGTGCCGGCGAGGTCACCCTCGAGCGCATCACCCGCAGCTGGCACGACCCGAGCCGCGCCACGCAGGCCGACCTCGATGCCTACCGGCGCCCCCTGCGGGTCAGCGGCTGGGACCGGGGCTTCTGGGAGGTGCTGACCGCCGAGGCCCCGCCGTCGCTGGCCGACCTGCTGGGCCGCATCGAGGTGCCCACGCTCGTGGTCGCGGGCGAGCACGACGAGGTGATCTCGCCGCGCTGGAACGCGCGCACGGCCCGGGCGATCCCCGGCGCCCGGCTCGAGGTCATCCCCGACTGCGGGCACACGCCCCACGAGGAATGCCCGGACGCGCTGCTCGAGGTCGTGCGCGACTTCCTCGACGACCTGTGACACGCGCTCGACGCCGGGCCACGCGCTCGACGCCCGCGGACACGCGCCGGGGGCGGCGCGCGGCCGCCCCCGGAGTGGTGCGTGTGGTCCGGTGCCGACTCAGATGAAGCCCTGCTCGCGCAGGTACTCCTCGGCGACGTCCTCGGGGAACTCGCCGTCGACGTCGACCGCCGCGTTCATCTCGGTCATCATCTCCTCGTCGATCGGCGCGCCGATCTCGGCGGCGATGTCGAGGATCTCCGGGTGCTCGTCCGCGAGCTCCTCCATGGCCATCACCGACGACAGGTAGCTGATGAAGCCGCCCTGGTCGTCCTCGAGGACGTGCAGGTCGAGCGCGAGGATGCGGCCATCGGTGGTGAAGATCTCACCGATCTCGCAGGGGTCGCGGTTGGCGATGGAGTCGTAGATGACCCCGAAGTCCATGTTGTCGATGATCTGCTCGCTGGGCCACTCGAAGTCGTAGACCTCCTCGATGCGCGGCAGCCCGTCGTCGCGGGTCGGGAACGTGGCGTCGGCGCACAGCGTCGCCTCGTCGGGGTTGGCCTCCACCCACTCGGCGAGGTCGGAGACGGTGTCGAGCCCGTGGTCGTCGTAGGCCTCCTGGCTGATCGCGAACCCGTAGGTGTTGTCGAAGGGCGCGGGCTCGGACCACACGACCCCGTTCTCCTCGAGGTCCTGCTCCGCGACGGCCTCGTACTGCTCCATCTCGTCGTCGATGGGCTCGTCGTGACCGAGGTAGTTCATGTAGGCCGTGCCGGTGTACTCCCACGCCAGGTCGACCTCGCCGGCCAGCAGCGCGTTGCGGGCGCCGTCGGGGCTGGCCAGGTCCTGGGTGTACTCCACGTCGGCGCCGGCGGCCTCCAGGGCCTGGGCGAGGATCTGGGCGATGATGTACTGCTCGGCGAAGTCCTTGGTGCCCACGTGCAGGGACACGCCCGACAGGTCGTAGTCCTGGGCGATGCTGCCCTCGCCGTCGGCCTCCTCGCCGTTGTCGGCCGCATCGTCGCCGTTGCAGGCCGCGGCCAGCAGCGACAGCGACGCCACCGCGGCCGCGATGCGCACGCCTCGTCGTTGGGATCGGTTCACGGGAGTTCCTCCTCGATGTCGCGGGTTCGTTCGTGCAGGTCGGTCGGGCGTCCCGGTGCGTGGGCCCCTCATGGCGCCGGTCGCGGGGTGGGCGGCCCTACAGCCCCTTGGGCTGCAGCACGGCCTCGATGATGCCGCCGGCCCAGTCGGCCAGCAGCGCGAGGCCGGCGGCCAGCACGGCACCCGTGATGATGATGGTCGGGCGGGTCAGGGCGAAGCCGCTGACGATGAAGCCGCCGAGGGTCCCGCCGCCGATGAAGGCGGCCAGCGGCGCGGAGCTGACCGTGAGCACCAGGGAGGTCCGCACCCCGGTCAGCACGACGGGGACGCTGAGCGGCAGCTCGATGCTGCGCAGCACCTGCAGCTTGCTCAGGCCCATGCCGCGCGCAGCCTTGATCACGTCGTCGGAGACCTGCTGCAGCCCCACCATGGTGCCGCGCAGGACCGGCAGGAAGCAGTAGGCGACCAGCCCGATGATCGCGGCGTCGCGGCCGGTCCGGGTCACGATCAGGAACGCGAGGATGATCGTGCCCAGCGACGGCACGCCCTGGCCGATGTTGGCGATCGTGACGATGGGCGGGGCGATGCGGCGGGCCCACCGCCGGGTGAGCACCACGCCCAGCGGGATCGCGAGCACCAGGACGTAGAAGGTGGCCCACAGCGAGATGTCGAGATGCTCGACGAACGCCTCGCGCACCCGCGGCCAGGTGAGGTTGCGCTGCTCGGCGGCGCCGAGCTCCTGCGCGCTGACCCACAGGTAGAGCGCGACCCACGACACCGCCACCAGCACCGGGGTCCACAGGTGCCCCGAGAGCCGGCGCACGCGCTGCCGCCGGCGGCGCCGGGCCGCGGCCTCGGTCCGCGCACGCTCGGTCTCCGCCTCCCCCGGCGGGCTCGGGGTGTCGACCTGCGAGTGGCTCATGCCGACCCCGCGGCGTCGGCACCCGTGACCCGCTGCGAGCGCTCGCGCATGCCGGCGACGGCCTCGTGGAGGGTCTCGAGGTCGACGACGCCGACCAGGCGCCCCTCGGCGTCGATGACCGCACCGGCGGGCACCGCGCCCACCAGCAGCTGCGCGAGCGCGTCGGCGAGGCTGTCGTCCTGGCTGATCGGGGCGCTGACCGGCCGACCGGCCCGCTCCAGGTCGGTGGCGTCGCGAAGGTCGTCCAGCCGCACCCACCTCGACGGGCGCCCCTGGTCGAGGACGAGCACGGAGCGGCCGTGCTCGGCCAGCCGCCGCGCCTCCTCGACCGTGCCGGAGACCTCGAGCATGGGCCAGTCCCGGTCGGGCACCACGTCGCGCACGCGGGCGAGGTTGAGCCGCTTGAAGACGCTGCCGCCGCCGAGGAAGTCGCGCACGAAGTCGTCCGCCGGCGCCGAGAGCAGGTCCTCGGGCCGCGCGTACTGGGCCACGTGGGCGCTCTCGCCCAGGATCGCCACCCGGTCGCCCAGCGAGATCGCCTCGTCGATGTCGTGGGTGACGAACACGATGGTCTTGCCGATGTCCTCCTGGATGCGCCGGAACTCCTGCTGCAGCCGGTCGCGGGTGATCGGGTCGGTGGCGCCGAAGGGCTCGTCCATCAGCATCACCGGCGGGTCGGCGGCCATCGCCCGCGCGACGCCGACGCGCTGCTGCTGGCCACCTGACAGGGCCTTGGGGTAGCGGTCGCGGTACTCGCCCGGCTCGAGCCCGACCAGCTCCAGCAGCTCGTCCACGCGCTCGCCGATGCGCTGCTTGGACCACCCCAGCAGCTTGGGCACGGTGCCGATGTTCTGCGCGATCGTGCGGTGCGGGAACAGCCCGATCTGCTGGATGGCGTAGCCGATGCGCCGGCGCAGCTCGTCGGGGTCGATGTGGGTGACGTCCTCGCCCTCGAGGATGATCCGGCCGGAGGTCGGCTCCACCAGCCGGTTGATCATCTCCAGGGTGGTCGTCTTGCCGCAGCCCGACGGGCCCACCAGCATCACGATCTCGCCCTCGCGGACGTCGAGGTCCAGGGCGTCGACCGCGGGCGTGGTCTGGCCCGGGTAGTGCTTGGTCAGCCCCTCGAGGCGGATCATCGCGGACTCGGTCATCGGATGCCCTTCGGAGTCAGCAGCCTGCCGCCGCCGGCCACCAGCGCGTCCAGCACGATCGTGACCACGATGATCGCGGCCGTGCCCACGGTGGCCTGCGGGACGCCGCGGGCGGAGCCGATCGCACCGAGCCCGCCGAAGATCTCGCTGCCCAGGCCGGGCCCGCCGACGTAGGCGGCGATCGCGGCGATGCCCACGGTCAGCACCGTGGCGACGCGGATGCCGGACATGATCACGGGCAGCGCCAGCGGCAGCTCGACCCGCAGCATCGCCTGGCGACGGCTCATGCCCATCCCGGTGGCCGAGCGCACGATCGCCGCATCGACGCCCGCCAGCCCGGTCACGGTGTTGCGCACGATCGGCAGCAGCCCGTAGATCGCCAGCGTGATCACCGACGGTTGGGTTCCCAGCCCCATGAACACGACGAACACGGCGAAGTAGGCCAGCGCGGGCACGGTGAACAGCGCACTGGTGGTGGCCACCGCCAGCGACGCGGCACGGGGGCGGCGGTGGACCATCACCCCGACGCCGATGCCGACCACGGCGGCGATGGCCACGGAGCCGGCGACCAGCAGCAGGTGCTCGATCGTGAGCTCGAGCACCGTGTCCCAGCGGCGCTCGAGGTAGCCCCAGACCGTCACGTTGCCCTACCTGGTCGCGTGTCGCTCGCCGGCCGTCGCCTCGTCGGATCGCGCTCGCGAGCCCGCACGCGACCCGCGACGCCTCTGACCTTAGGACGCGGGTCAGCTCAGGTCACACTGACGTCGCCCACCGCGCGAGGAGGGCGGCTCGAGGAGGGTGGCGCCGACCGAGAGCGGCGACACGCGCACCACCGCTACTGCGGCGCGCTCCGGGCCCGACGGTGGGTGCCCCGCGCCTGCTCGTCGGCGAGCTGCTCGAGGTACGCCTCGGCCTGCTGGTCCTGTTGCTCGCGGATCTGGCGGAGCGGATAGGCGGGCACGGTGACGTCGCCGGGTGCACGCCGGTGCCCCTCGCGTCGCGCGAGCACCTGCTCGACCACGGGCGCACGCCGGGCCTCGCGCCGCGGCGCCTGCTGCGCCTCGCGCTCGGCGAACTCCGGCAGCACCTCGGTGCCGAACAGCTCCAGGGAGGCGCAGATGTCCTCGTGGCGGTTGTTGCCCGCCTGCAGCACGAAGATGAGCTGGTCGACGCCGGCCTGCTCGTAGCGGCGGACGAGCTCGCGGATCTGCTCGGGGGTGCCCACCGCGCCGCGCAATCCGCTGCCCTCCTCGCCCGACGGCTTGGCCTGCAGGCGCGCGCCGGTCGCCGAGGCGGCCTCGGGGTCGTAGCCGTGCTGGCCCCGGCGCTCGACGAACTCCGACCACACGTCGGTGCGGCCCGGCGCGTGGTCCCCGTAGCCGTAGTAGTGGCCCAGCGAGTAGCCGAAGAAGTTCGCGCCCTCGACGCCGCGGGCGATCGCCTCCTGCTCGGTGGGCGCGCACATCATCGTGGTCACCGCGGCGACGTTGGGATTGACCGTCTGACCGATCGCCACGCCCCGCTCGGCGAGCACCGTGTGGTACTCGTCCACCCAGGCACGGGCCTCCTCGGGGTCGACGAACGCGAAGGTCAGCACCCCGAGGCCGTGCTCGGCGGCCAGCAGGATCGTCTCCCGCCGCGAGCAGGCGATCCACAGCGGCGGGTGGGGCCGCTGCAGCGGCTTGGGCACGACGTTGCGCGGCGGCATGGAGACGAACTCGCCCTCGTGGCCGCTGAAGGGCTCCTCGGTGAGGCAGCGCAGCGCCACCTCGAGGCCCTCGCGCCACATCTCCCGCTTGCGGTCGGGGTCGATGCCGAAGCCCTCGAGCTCCATCGCCGAGGCGGCCTCCCCCGAGCCGAACTCGACCCGGCCGTCCGAGATCAGGTCGAGGGTGGCGACGCGCTCGGCCACCCGTGCGGGGTGGTTGAACGGCGGCGGGGTCTGCACGATGCCGTGGCCCAGCCGGATGCGGCTGGTGCGCTGGCTGGCAGCGGCGAGGAACACCTCGGGCGCCGAGGAGTGCGAGTACTCCTCGAGGAAGTGGTGCTCGACCTCCCAGGCCACGTCGAAGCCCAGCCGGTCTGCGAGCTCGATCTGCTCCAGGGCCTCGTGCAGGAGCCGGCGCTCGTCACCCTCCTGCCAGGGCCGGGGCAGCTGATGCTCGTAGAAGATCCCGAACTTCACGTTGCATCCCTCCGGCTACGGCGTGCAGCGCACCCGCAGCTGCTCGACGCCCCGCAGCGTCACGCTCGGGCGGAAGGTCGGCTCCTCGAGCAGCTCGAGGTGGTCGAAGCGGTCCAGCAGCCGGTCGAAGACGACCTGGGCCTCCAGGCGGGCCAGCGCGGCGCCCAGGCAGTAGTGGATCCCGCCGCCGAAGCTCAGCGGCGCGCCCTGGTCACGGGCCACGTCGAACCGGTCGGGGTCGGCGAACTGCTGCGGATCGCGATTGCCGGCGCCCAGGAAGGTCACCACCGACTCTCCCGCCCGGATCGGCTGGTCGCCGATGTGGGTGTCCTCGAGGGCGTAGCGGCCGTTGACCTGCACCGGGCTCTCGTAGCGCAGCATCTCCTCGACCGCGGTGGGCAGCAGGCTGCGGTCGTCGCGCAGCCGGGCGAGCTGCTCCGGGTGGTGCAGCAGCGCCAGCAGCCCGCTGCCGATGAGGTTGGTGGTGGTCTCGAATCCTGCGGCGAACAGCAGGATCACCACCGACAGGATCTCGTCCTCGTCGAGGATGTCGCCCGACTCCTCGGCATCCACGAGCACGCTCATCAGATCCTCGCGCGGCTCGGCGCGCCGCTGCGCGGCCAGGTCCAGGAAGTAGGCCCGGAAGAACTCGCGTGCCCGCTCCACCCGGTCGATCGACTCGTCGCTCTGGATCGGGTCGAGGCCGGCGGTGAGCTCCTGGGCGACGCCGCGGAACTGGGCCTGCTCCTCGCGGGGCACACCGACGAGCTCGCCGATGACGGCCACCGGCAGGGGGAAGGCCAGCAGATCCATGATCTCGGCCTCGCCGGCGCTCGCGACCCGGTCGAGGCACTCGTCGGCGAGCTCGGTGACGTGGGGACGAAGCGCCTCCACCCGTCGGGGCGTGAAGCCGCGGTTGACCAGCTTGCGCTGCCGCGTGTGCTCCGGCGGGTTGAGGAACAGCATCGAGGGCCGCGCCTGGCGCGGACGGCGGGCTCCGCCACCGCCCAGCTGCGAGTCGACCTCCTGCGGGGCACGCCCGAGCCGGGGGTCGCGCAGCACCTGCGAGCAGTCGGCGTAGGTGGTGACCAACCACGTGCCGAGCTCCGGGTCGCGGTAGCGGGGCGCGGCCCGGCGCAGCTCGTGGTACTTCGGATACGGGTCCTGTGGCGGTGCCGGCGAGCCCAGCAGCTCGACGGCCAGCGGTCGCAGGTCCTCGGCGGTCGCCTGTGACGTCACGCGGCCTTCGACTCCCCTCCCGCGGGCTCCCGTCCCGCGTCGCGCCACCAGATACTGTCAGGAATCCGAAGTGTCCGCAAACAGCAGGGTGGTGGGCGCCGAGGGTCGCACCGCCGGCCCGCGGCGAGGCGGCCCGCCGAGGTCAGCGCAGGGCTTCACCCGAGTCGGGGTCGAAGAAGTGCAGATGCTCGGTGTGGAAGCCGTAGTCCACGGTCTGGCCGGTCCTCGGGGGATCCTGGGCGTCGAAGCGGGCCACGAAGTCCTGGCCCCCGGCGGCGGCCCTGCGCTCGAGCTCCTCGAAGGCGTCGGCGTCGTCGATGGCGGCGCGGATGTCCTCGGAGACGATCGGGCGCGCTCCGGTCTTGAAGTGCACCAGCATCTCCGAGCCCAGCATCTCCACGAGCGCGATCTCCCGGCCGGGCAGCACCTGGTCGTCCTTGACCTCCTCGCGCAGGGCGAAGTGCTCCGGGCGCATGCCGACGGCGACCCGCTGCCCCGCGTAGTCGCCGACCCGCGGATACTGCTCGAGCGCCTCATCGGGCACGTGCAGGCGGATGCCGCCGTCCTCGAGCTCCGCGAAGAGCCGCCCGTTCTCCGAGCTGACCTGTGCCTCGGCGAGGTTCATCGACGGCGAGCCCATGAACCCGGCGACGAAGATCGTGTCGGGGTGGTCGTAGAGGCGCTGGGGCGCGTCGACCTGCTCGAGCCGGCCGGCCTTGAGCACGGCGACGCGGTCGCCCATCGTCATCGCCTCGACCTGGTCATGGGTGACGTAGAGCGTGGTGGTGCCCAGCCGCTGCTGGAGGTCGTTGATCTCGGCGCGCATCTGGACACGCAGCTTGGCGTCGAGGTTCGACAGCGGCTCGTCCATGAGGAACGCCTGGGGGTCGCGCACGATCGCGCGGCCCATGGCGACCCGCTGGCGCTGCCCGCCGGACAGCGCCTTGGGCTTGCGGTGCAGGTAGTCGGTGAGCCCCAGGACCTCGGCCGCCTCGTTGACCCGCTTGTCGATCTCCGACTTGGGGGTCTTGGCGAGCTTGAGGGCGAACCCCATGTTGTCGAACACCGACATGTGCGGGTAGAGCGCGTAGGACTGGAAGACCATCGCGATGTCGCGCTCCTTGGGCGTGAGGTCGTTGACGACCTTCCCACCGATGGAGAGCTTGCCGCTGGTGATGTCCTCCAGCCCGGCGACCATGCGCAGCACGGTCGACTTCCCGCATCCCGACGGCCCGACGAAGATGACGAACTCGCCGTCCTCGATCTCGAGGTCGAGGTCGAACACCGCCTGGGTCCCGTCGGGATAGATCTTGTTGATGTCCTCGAAGACGATGTTGCCCATCGGCGGCCACTCCCACTACCCGCGTCGGCCCGAGCGGGCCGCGTCGCTCCCCGCGGCCGACCGGCCGCAGGCTCGATCCGAACCGTAACGGCCGGATCGGGGGTCGGCAACGGTCCACCTGCCGTGCGTGCCCGGGCCGTCCGCCCCTGCCGGCCCCACCGTCGCCCGGGTCCCTTGGCGGCGCTGCCCGCATCTGCGCGTCGGGGATGCGAGGATCCCCGTGCGCCCACCCGACACGAAGGAGCTCGCCGATGCCGGACTGGTGGCAGGACGCCGTGGGCTACGAGGTCTACATCCGTTCCTTCGCGGACGGCGACGGCGACGGCATCGGCGACCTGCAGGGGCTGCGTCGACGTCTGGGCCACCTCGCCGACCTCGGCGTGGACGTCGTCTGGATCACCCCGTTCTATCCCTCGCCACAGGCCGACCACGGATACGACGTCGCCGACTACCTCGACGTGGACCCCTCGTTCGGCACGCTGGAGGACCTCGACGCGGTGGTCGCCGAGGCCCACGGGCTCGGGCTGAAGGTCATGATCGACCTGGTCCCCAACCACACCTCCGACCGACACCCGTGGTTCCTCGACGCCCGGGCCTCGCACCACGCGGCCCACCGCGACTGGTACGTCTGGCGGGATCCCGCGCCCGGCGGCGGTCCCCCGAACAACTGGGTGAGCCACTTCGGCGGCCCGGCGTGGACCTTCGACGAGGCCACCGGCCAGTACTACCTGCACCTGTTCCTGCCCGAGCAGCCCGACCTCAACTGGGCCCACCCGGAGGTCCGGGCCGCGTTCGACCGGATCCTGGAGTTCTGGCTCGACCGCGGCGTGGACGGCTTCCGGATCGACGTGGCCCACTCGCTGGTCAAGGACCCCGAGCTCCGCGACAACCCGCTGCTCGGGGACGCCCCGGCACCCGACGCCACGCCGCAGGAGGTCTTCGCCGCCTACGACCACCGCCACGACCTCGACCAGCCGGGAGTGGTCGACATCTACCGCCGCTGGGGCGAGATCGCCCGGCGCCACGACGCGGTGCTGCTCGGCGAGGTCTACCTGCTCGACCCCGCCCGGCTGTCGCGCTACGTCGACGACGCCCTCGACAGCGCGTTCTGCTTCCCAGCGCTCAAGACCGGGTGGGACGCGGACGAGATCCGCCGGATGCTCGCCGCCTGCGTCGCCGCCGGCGCATCGGGCATGTCGTGGCCGCTCTCCAGCCACGACGACCCGCGCGCGGCGTCACGGTTCGGCGGCGGCGCGCGCGGGTCGCGGCGTGCGCTGGCCTACCTCGGGCTGCTGGCCGGGCTGCCCGGGGTGCCGTTCCTGCTGCAGGGCGACGAGCTCGGCCTCGACGACGGCGACACCGCCGGGGCCAACCACGACCCGATCGCGGTGCGCAACCCCGGGGCGGTGGGCCGTGACGGCTCGCGCACCCCGATGCTGTGGGAGCCGGGCGAGGGCTTCGGCTTCACCACCGGCGAGCCGTGGCTGCCCTTCGGGACCAACCGCGCGGACGAGCACACCGCGGCCGTGCAGGCCGCCGACCCCGACAGCCACCTCAACCGCGTGCGCCGGCTGCTCGATGCACGGCGGGAGGTGGCGGCCGTCGCCCAGGGCGCCGAGGTGCGCTGGCTCGAGGCCGGCGAGGCGGTGATCGCCTTCCAGCGGGGCCCGGTGGTGGTCGCCTGCCACCTCGGCGAGGGCACCGCTCGCGTCGCCCTGCCGGCCGCCGGCGGGCTCCTGCACGCGACCGCGGACGGCGCTGCCGTGGACGACGCCACCCTGCGCCTGCCGTCCGACGCGACCGCCTACGTCCGCCTCCCGGGCTGACCGCCCCCGACCCGCTCGCGGTCCGGCTGCGTCGACCATCCGGGCAGCGCCGTCGTGCATTCGCCCTTGCGGTCAGCGCTGCTCGCGCAGCGCCTGCCGTCGCTCCTCGATGGGCTCGACGTCCGCGTAGGACCAGTCGGGCTGCTTGAGGTGGTAGCGCGACGGGTAGGTGACCTCGCCGGTGTCCTCGTCGATGTCGTCGATCAGCGGCGTCGGCAGGTCCGCGGGGGTGGGCTCCCCGCGCTCCACGGTGGCGACGAACTCGTCCACGAAGGCCTGCACCGTGCTGCCCACCAGCAGCTGCGAGCCCACCGGCAGGAAGCAGCGGTTCATGTCGGTCACGGTCTGGTTGCGCCGCAGCAGCCGCTCGAGGTCGCCCTGGGTGGCCTCGCCGCGCTGGACCTTGGCCAGGATCTCGGCCATCTCGAGGTTGCCGAGCTTGCAGGCGTTGCACTGCCCGCACGACTCGACCGACAGGAAGTGGACCAGCACCGCCAGCACGTCGACGATGCTGCGGCTGGTGTCGTAGACGATGAAGCCGCCCGAGCCCATGCCCAGGCCGGCCTCCTGCATCTCGTCGAACCCCAGAGGCACATCGAGGTGGTCCGGGGTGATCACGGTCGACGACACGCCCGAGTAGGCGGCCTTGAGGTCCTCGGCCCCGGCGATGTCGATGAGCAGCGTGCGCAGCGGCGTGCCCAGCGGCAGCTCGTAGGTGCCCGGGTGCGCCACGTCGCCGACCACCGTGAACAGCATCGTGCCCGGCGTGGTGTCGGTCCCCGCGCCGCGGAACCAGTCCGCTCCGTGGGCGAGGATCCACGCGGCGTGGGAGAGCGTCTCGACGTTGTTGACGATCGTGGGGTTGGGCCTCGTCGTGGTCGCGCCCAGCCCGGCCTCGAAGGGCTTGACGATGCGCGGCATCGGCAGCTTGCCCTCGATGACCTCGAGCATCGCCGTCTCCTCCCCGAACAGGTACTCGTCGGGGCCGGTGACGATGTCGATGCGGTCCGCGCCGGGCCAGGCCGCGTCGCCGATCTCACCCAGCGCCTCGCTGAGCCGCTGCACGGGTCCGGTGAACTTGGCCTTGATCCCGATGTGGGCGCGCTCGGCGCCGGAGGCGTGCAGGGCGATGCAGATGCCCTCGAGGAAGGCGTAGGGCTCCTGCTCGATCAGCACCCGGTCCTTGTAGGTGCCGGGCTCGCCCTCCGCGGCGTTGGCCACCAGGGTCAGCGGGCTCGAGTGCTCGGCGGCGGTGGCCTTCACCCCGCGCCACTTGGTCGCGGTCGGGAAGCCGGCGCCGCCCCGGCCGCGCAGGCCGGCGCGCTCGATCTCGGCGATCACCTCGTCGGGCTCGAGCTCCAGCGCGCGCTGCAGCCCCGCGCCGCCCCCGAGCTGCAGATGCTCGGCGAGCGAGGTCACCGCAGCGCTGGGCAGCAGCCGGCCGTGGTCGTCGTCGGTCACGAGAGCGGGCCTTTCCCACGAGGAGCGTGCAGGGTCACACCACCCGGCCGCGCGCACTCGCAGCGGCCCGCGGGCGGGTGGTGCGCAGCGTGCCGCCCACCGCGACGCTCCCTCCCTGTCCGACCGGCCGGGGTCGCCCGAGCGAGCGAGGGGTGCCACAGCGACGGCCGGGCGAGCACAGGGCGCGCGGCCGCCTGCCGGGGGTCAGTACGGGTTGGCGCGGTCCGCGTGCTCGTCGGCCAACTCCCCCTCGTACTCCTCGGGGAAGGAGATGGTGCCGGGGTCGCCATCGGAGACGTAGCGACGCTCCGGCGCCTGCTCGAAGACGTCGAACCAGTAGCCCGAGGTCATCAGGCCCTCGGGATCGTCGGGGTCGTAGCTCTCCGGCGGCAGCGACCGGATGCGGGGGATCGCCAGCGGGTCGAACTCGTCGTCGAAGGGCGAGGGCGCCGGGTTGGAGCCGACCAGCAGGATCCCCTCGTGCTCGTACGCCGTGCCGTCGTGGCTGCCCTCGGCGGCCAGCGACCGGTCGTCGGGCCACAGGCCCAGCGGCAGCGACATCGTGCGCACCTCGGCCTCGAGGACGGCATCGCGGATGTTGTCCGCCCCCTGTGCCAGCTCGCGCTGGACCCCGTCCGCGTCGAGATGGTCGAGCCGCTCGTGGGTGAGGGTGTGGTTGCCGAGCTCGAAGCCCAGCTCGTGCAGATGCTGGAGCTTCTCCGCGCCCCGGTCGTCGGAGACGCCGAACAGCGAGCCCAGCACGTAGAAGGAGCCGACCGCGTCGAAGTCCTCGTGCTCCTCGGCGAACTCGAGCAGGATCCCCACCGCGGTGTCGGGGTCGATGTCGCCGTCCTCGGTGTAGGCGAACTGCTCCCGGGTGGAGTCGTCGAAGGTGAACACCACCGGCGTGGTCCCGGCCGGGACGTCGATGTCGCCGTCGATGAGCTCGTCGAGGCGGATCGGCCGGTAGTCGTTGTCGTAGAGGTACTCGAGCTCGCTGCGGAACTCCTCGGGGGTGAGGTCGTAGTCGCTGCCGCCGTCGGGCAGGATCCGGTGGTACATCAGCACCGGCACCTCGCCCAGCTCGTTCGCGCCCACCTCGGCCGGGTCGACCTGCGCCTGCGCCTCGTCCTCCTCCTCGGGCTCCCCGTCCTCGGCGTCGGCCTCGGGCTCGTCGTCGGGGTCGGCCTCATCGGCGTCCTCGACGCTGCCCGGGTCCTCGCGGGCGTCGTCGAGCTCGCCGTCGGCGCAGGCGGCGAGGAGGAGCGCACCGGCGAGCGTGGCGCTGACGAGCGGGCGGGAGCGGAGGGCACCTTGGAACACGGGCTGTTCGTCCATGGTCGTCAGCAGGCGGGGTGGGGCGAACGATACCGTCGCCGGCCGCCGCGCCGACCCGGACCAGCCATGCCCTCGAGCGATCCCCTCGCCATCGTCGCGCCCCGCGCACCGCGCTCGCGTGCCCGCGCCGAGCGTCATGGCCGCCACCGGGCCCTCTCGCTGGCTCTGACGGGGGCCGCGATCGCCCTCGCAGCCGCCGCCTGCGCCTCCGATCCCGCCGACGGCCTCGAGTTCGCCGGGCCCGCCGACGGCTCGCTGCTGGGCATCGCCGAGGCCGAGGAGGCCGTGCTGGCGGTCGCCGCGGAGGACGAGACCGCCCTCGAGCGCGTGCGCCTGCAGCACGACGGGGAGGAGCTCGACGCGGAGCGCGACGGCGCGCGCCTGCAGGTCCCCGTCGAGGCGTTCGACGACGGCGAGCATCTGGTGCGCGCGGTGGCGGTGCCCGAGGACGCCGACGACGAGGAGCCCGAGGAGCTCCACGAGTGGCGCTTCGCGCTCGACACCGTGCCTCCCGAGATCGAGCTGAGCGAGCCCGAGGGCGCGGTCGTGGAGGGCGAGCCGCTGAGGGTCGCGGGGACCACCGAGGCCGGCGCCGAGGTGCACGTCGGGGACGAGCGGCTCGAGGCCGGCGAGGACGGCGCCTTCGCGACCGAGTTCGACCAGCCCCCCGGCAACCCGCTCGAGATCGTCGCGGTCGACGCCGCGGGCAACCGCGCCGACACCGACGTGTCGCTGGTCACCGTCCCCTCGCGCGTGGAGGTGGAGCACGTCCGGGGGGTGCACGTCACCGCCCACGCGTGGGCGTCGGACACCTTCCGCGAGCGCATCATCGGCATGATCGACGACGGCCTGATCAACACCGTCGCGCTCACCCTGAAGGACGAGTCGGGCCACGTGGGCTGGGACAGCGACGTGGAGCTCGCGGAGGCCAGCGGCGCCAACCGCGGCGTCTACGACCTCGAGGAGGTGGTCGCCGAGCTCCACGACCTCGGCGTGCACATCGCCGGGCGGATCGTCGCCTTTCGTGACGGCACGCTGGGCCAGCATGCGCTGGACTCTGGCAACGAGGACCTCCTCATCCAGACGACCGACGGCGACTACTACACCAGCGGCGGCTACGGGTGCTGCTTCACGAGCTTCGCCCACCCCGACGTGATCGACTACAACATCGACCTCGCCGAGGAGGCCGCGGCCGCCGGCGTCGACGCCATCCTGTGGGACTACATCCGCCGCCCCGACGGGGACCCCGAGGCCATGGTGGTCTCGGGCCTGGACGACGATGCGGGTGGCACCACGCTCGAGGAGGCGGTGGTCGAGTTCGCCGCCCAGGCCGACGAGCGGCTGCGGCCCTACGGCATCGAGCACGGTGCCTCGCTCTACGGCATCGCCGCCGACCGGCCGACCCAGATCGCCCAGGACGTCCCGGCGATGTCGGACCACGTCGACTACGTGGCGCCCATGATCTACCCGTCGCACTGGGGTCCGGGCGAGTACGGGGTCGACGACCCCAACCGCCAGCCCTACGACATCATCACCGCGACCCTCGACGTGTGGAAGGAGCAGGTCGAGGGCACGCGCAGCCGCATCGTCCCGTGGCTCGAGGACACCAACTACCGGGCCTGGGACCGGCCGGAGCAGGTGCGCGAGCAGATCCGCGCCGCCCGCGATCAGGACATCCACGAGTTCATCATGTGGGACCCCAACGTGGACTACACCGTGGAGGCCTACGACCCGGACCAGTGACGCCCGGTCCGTGCGCGGGGCACGTGTGCCGGTCGCCCGGTCCGTCGCTGGTGCGATCGGGGGTTCCGCCGACCGCCCCGGCGGTCTACGGTCGTGCTCGTAGAGCCTGTGCGCTCCTGGACACAGGCGAGTCGACGAGGTCGAGCGATGCGCCGAGCCCTTCCCCTGATGCTTGCACCCATGCTGCTTCTAGCGGCATGCGACGACGACGCGGACGTCGAGGCCACCGATGCCGCCGACGTGGAGGAGCCCGAGGACCACGACTACAGCGTGGACGACCAGCCCGACGACGCTGCGGCCTCATTCTTGTCCCCTGCCGATGGAGACACGGTCGGAGCACCCGTCGAGGTGGAGCTCGCCGCGGACGGCGTGGAGCTCGCCCCTGCTGGGGCGCCCGCGGTCGGCGAGGGCCACTTCCACGTGATGGTCGACATCGGGTGCTACGACGGTGGTGAGAACATCCCCGGGCCCAGCGACGAGGACGAGGCAGAGGGCCGCTTCCACCTTGGTGACGGCTCGGATGCACGCACCCTCGACCTCGAGCCCGGCACCTACGAGCTGTGCGTCCAGCTCGCGGACGGGCTCCACACCGCGTTCGGCGAGACCGACACGATCGAGATCACCGTCGAGTAGGAGCGCCGGCGACCCCGCCCGCGGGCGGGGTCAGCCGGTGGCGTACTCGAGGACGTCGGCCATCAGCCGCTGGTGCTCCCGCTCGTGGATGACGGCCTGGCCGGTGGCCGGGGACGCCGAGGCTCGCCGGGAGGACACCCGCAGGCTGCGGCCGTCGCCCAGCTCCTCGAGGATCTCGAAGATCCGCCCGCCGACGAAGCCCCAGGCGCCCATGTTCTCGGGCTCCTCCTGGACCCACACGACGTCGCTGGCGTTGGGGTAGCGCTCGAGGAGGTCCCGCACCTGGTCCCAGGGGAAGGGGTAGACCTGCTCGACCCGCGCGACGGGCACCGGGACCTCCTGCTCGTCCCGGGCGGCCATCACGTCGTAGGCGACCTTGCCCATGCACAGCGCGACCGTGGTGGCGTCCTCGGGGTCGTAGGAGCCGCCCTCGCCGAAGGCCGGGTCGTCGAGGGTCTCCTGGAAGCTGCCCTCGGTGAACTCCGCCAGGTCGGAGAAGGCGCGCGGGGAGCGCAGCAGCGACTTCGGCGTGAACACCACCAGCGGCTTGATGACGTCCTGGTGCACCTGACGGCGCAGCAGGTGGAAGTACTGGGCCGCGGAGGTGGGGTCGCAGACCTGGATGTTGTCCTCCGCGCACAGCGTGAGGAACCGCTCGATCCGCGCCGAGGAGTGCTCGGGCCCCTGGCCCTCGTAGCCGTGCGGGAGCAGCAGCACCAGCCCGGAGGTCTCGTCCCACTTGTCCTCGCCGGACACGATGAACTGATCGAGGGGGATCTGGGCGCCGTTGACGAAGTCGCCGAACTGCGCCTCCCAGCAGACCAGGGCCTGCTTGTCCTGCACGGAGTAGCCGTACTCGAAGCCCACGGCCGCGTACTCGGACAGCAGGGAGTCGTAGATGAACCACTTGCCCTGCTCGCCCTCCTCGGCCAGGTGGGCCAGCGGCAGGAACTCCTCGCCGGTCTGGAAGTCGACCTGCACGGCGTGGCGCTGCGAGAAGGTCCCCCGTCGCGAGTCCTGGCCGGCCAGGCGCACGTTGACGCCCTCGAGCAGCAGCGAGCCGAACGCCAGGGTCTCCCCCAGCGCCCAGTCGATCGAGCCCGACTCGTAGCGCTCCTTGGCCTTCTTGAAGATCCTCGCGAGCTTGGGGTGGCGGGTGTAGCCCTCAGGGGCGTCGAACTGCACCGCCGCGATCCGGTCGAGGTGGTCGCGCTCCACGCCGGTGTCGATCGGGGGCAGCGGCCCCCGCGACTCGGAGACCAGATCGACCTCGGGCGGCTCGGGCGTGGAGGCCTGCTTGGTCTCGTCGAAGGCCTGCTGGAGGCGCTGCTCGAAGTCCTCGAGGAACTCCTCGGCGCGCTCGATGGAGATGTCGCCGCGACGCACCAGCTGCTCCGTGTACACCTTGCGCACCGAGCGCTGGTTGTCGATCAGGGCGTACATCTGCGGCTGGGTGAACGACGGGTCGTCGGCCTCGTTGTGCCCGTGCCGCCGGTAGCAGATGAGGTCGATGACGATGTCGCGGTGGAAGCGCTGCCGGTAGTCATAGGCCAGCCGGGCCACCCGGACCACCGCCTCGGGGTCGTCGCCGTTGACGTGCAGGATCGGCGCCTGGACGGTCTTGGCGACGTCGGTGGCGTAGAACGACGACCGCGCCGCGTCCGGGGTGGTGGTGAAGCCCACCTGGTTGTTGACCACGACGTGCACGGTCCCGCCGGTGCGGTAGCCGCGGAGCTGCGAGAGGTTGAGGGTCTCGACCACGACGCCCTGACCGGCGAACGCCGCGTCGCCGTGGATGAGCACCGGCAGGACCGGGAACTCCTCACCCTGGTCGTAGTTGTCCTGCAGGGCGCGGGCGATCCCCTCCACCACCGGGTTGACCGCCTCGAGGTGGGAGGGGTTGGGCGGCAGGTGCAGATCGATCTCGTTGCCCGACCGCGAGGTATGCGTGCCCCGGAAGCCGAGGTGGTACTTGACGTCCCCGGAGCCCTGCACCGTGTCCGGGTCGATGTGCCCCTCGAACTCACCGAAGATCTGCCGGTAGCTCTTGTTGAGGATGTTGGAGAGCACGTTGAGCCGGCCGCGGTGGGCCATGCCCATCACCACGTCGTGGTGGTCGTCGTCGGCGGCCGCGTCCACGACCGTGTCCAGCAGCGGGATCAGCGACTCGGCGCCTTCGATGCCGAAGCGCTTCTGGCCCACGTACTTGGTGTGGAGGAAGCTCTCGAAGGCCTCGGCGGCATTGAGCCGCTCGAGGATCCACTGCTGGTCCTCCGGCGCCACGGTCTCGTCGGCGCCCTCGACCTGCGCGCGGATCCAGCGCTTCTGCTCCGGGTCGAGCACGTGGCCGTACTCGATGCCGATGGTGCGGCAGTACGCGTCGCGCAGGATGCCGAGCGCGTCGCCCAGCGGCATGCGCTGCGCCCGGCCGCCGATGTCGGTCATGAACTCGCGGTCGAGGTCCCAGATCGACAGCCCGTAGTAGGTGGGGTCGAGCTCGGGGTGCATCGACGGCGGGGACAGCCGCAGCGGGTCGAGATCGGCGATGAGGTGGCCGCGGACCCGATACATGTTGAACAGCTGGTCGACGCGCATCTGCTTGGTCAGCAGGTCGGTCTCGCTGTCGAACTCCGAGGAGTCCGCGCGCCAGCGCGCGGGCTCGTAGGGCATGCCCAGCGCGGTGAAGACCTCGTCGTAGAAGCCGTGCTCGCCGAGCAGCAGCTCGTGGACCCGCTTGAGGAACAGGCCGGACTCGGCGCCCTGGATGACGCGGTGGTCGTAGGTTGAGGTCAGGGTGATGACCTTGGAGATGCCGAGCTTGGCGATCGTGCGCGGATCGGCGGCCTGGTAGCCGGGCGGGTAGTCGATCGAGCCCACGCCCAGGATCGCCGCCTGCCCCGACATCAGCCGGGGCACGGAGTGCACCGTGCCGATGGTGCCCGGGTTGGTGATGGTGATCACCGCACCGGAAAACATCGCCGGGTCCATCTTCTTGGTGCGGATCTTGCGGATCAGCTCCTCGTAGGCGCGGAGGAACTCGTCGAAGGGCAGGGTCTGCGCGTCCTTGATCACGGGGACCAGCAGCGCACGGGTGCCGTCGTCGTTCTCGATGTCGACGGCGAGCCCCAGCCCGAAGTCGTCGTGGCGCAGCACCGCGGGCTTGCCGTCCTCGGTCTCGGTGTAGGTGTTCTTCATCGCCGGCACGTGGTCGGCCGCCTTGACCATCGCATAGGCGATGAGGTGGGTGAAGGACACCTTCCCGCCCCGGGTGCGGCGCAGGTAGTTGTTGACGATCCTGCGGTTGACCTCGAGCAGCTTCGCGGGCACGTCGCGCACCGACGTCGCCGTGGGGACCCCCAGCGAGGTCTCCATGTTCTCGACGATGCGCGCGCCCATGCCGCGGATGCGCTCGGGCTCGGGCCCGTCCTCGGGCACGGCGGCGACGGCGCGCTGGCGGCCGGTGTCGCGCTCGGTCGCGGGCGCGGCGGCCTTGCCGCCTGGCTG
>SKLC01000034.1 GCA_007123425.1 Nitriliruptoraceae bacterium | reverse complement strand
CGGGGACGCCGCCGGGCGATGGCGCGGACAGCCCGCCGGACGGCGGTCCGGGGACGCCGCCACGCCGTGGGGCGTGGACGCCGCCGGTCGACGACCTCGAGGCCTATCGGCAGCGACGCCGCCGGCGCACGACGCTGGTGATGCGCTGGATCGCGCTGCTCGCCCTGCTCGGCCTGCTGCTGCCGACGGGCCGCTGGGCCTTCGAGGAGCTGCGCTTCCGGCTCCAGAGCGCGGACGTGGTGGCGACGCTGGAGGGCGAGCGGGCGGGCGCCGAGCTGGCAGAGACCGTCCTGCTGGTGCGGGCGGTGGGCTGTCGCGCCGGGGCGATCAGCAGCGGCAGCGCCTTCGTCGTGGCCACCGACCAGGGTCCGCGGCTGGTCACCAACCGCCACGTGGTGGACGGGACCCGGCGGGTGGGCGTGAGCACCCTCGACGCGGAGCGGACCTGGCAGGTCGGCGACGTCGAGGTCAGCGACGCCGCGGACGTCGCCGTGCTCCACCTCGACGGCGAGCAGGCGCTGCCCCCGCCGCTCGAGCTCGCCGAGACGATCCCGGAGGCGGGTGCCGAGGTCCGGCTGGTGGGCTTCCCCGCCGCCCGGCCCTTCACCACCGAGGGGTCGGTCGCCGACGCGAACACCCAGCGGCTGCTGCTCGACCTGCAGGTCGACCGGGGCGCCTCCGGCTCCCCCATCGTCGACCCGGACGGGCGGGTCGTGGGACAGGTGCACTCGGTGACCGGCGACGGGCAGGGGGTGGCCACCCCGGCGGCCCGGCTCGTCGAGTCGCTCGACCACCTGCGCCCGCTGCCGTCCTGCTGACGCCGGGCTCACCGGTCACGCGCGGTACGGTCCGGCGGCCCCGTCGACGCGACCCCGAGCTGGAGCCCACATCGTGCGAATCGGCGCCCACGTGCGATCCTCCGACCCGCTGGCCGCTGCCGAGGAGCGCGGCGCGGAGGTGATCCAGCTCTTCCTCTCCGCGCCGCAGCAGTTCAAGGGCCCCAAGCCCCGCGACGACGCGCAGCAGCTGCGTGACAGCGACATCGGGATCTACGTCCACGCGCCGTACCTGGTCAACGTCGCCACGACCAACAACCGGGTGCGCCACCCCAGCCGCCAGCTGCTGGACAAGACGCTGGCGGCCGCCGCCGACATCGGCGCGCTGGGGGTGATCGTGCACGGCGGCCACCTCCCCGAGGAGGACGACATCGAGGAGGGCTTCGCCAACTGGCGCACCACGCTGGAGCGCTGCCGGACCGAGGTGCCGATCCTCATCGAGAACACCGCCGGCGGGCAGAACGCGGTCGCCCGCCACCTCGACCGGATCGCGCGCCTGTGGGAGGTCATCGACGGCGTGGACGCGCCGGTGGGCTTCTGCCTCGACACCTGCCACGCGCACGCCGCCGGCGAGCCGCTGGAGGGCCTGGTCGAGCGGGTCACCGCTATCACCGGGCGGATCGACCTGGTGCACCTCAACGACTCCCGGGACCCGGCCGGCTCCGGCCGCGACCGCCACCAGAACCTCGGGGCGGGCGAGATCGACCCGCAGCTGCTGGTGGACGTGGTGCGCGAGGCCGACGCCGACGTGGTCGTCGAGACCCCGGAGAAGGACGGCGGCAGCCAGGCCGAGGACATCGCCTGGCTCCGGGCCCGCCTCTGACGTCCTCGTCGCCGCCCCGGCGGGTCGATGGTCCGGCCGGCCCGGGTGGCAGCGCGCCGCGCGGGCGTCCGCCCGGATCTGACCGACGGTCGGGGGCGCGGCCGGTGCACCGGCCAGGACCACCATCTACGGTCGTGCCACTCCGCGTGGGCGGCCGCAGCCCCGGTCCGCCCACCGACCGCCAGGCACGCAAGGAGCGCACGTGGGCACGGGCGTCGCACGCAAGATCATCGCCGACCACCTCGTCGAGGGCGAGCCGACCCCCGGTGAGCCGATCGGCCTGCAGATCGACCAGACGCTCACGCAGGACGCCACCGGCACGCTGGTGATGCTCGAGCTCGAGGCGATGGGCCTCGACCGGGTCCGCACGGAGGTCTCGGCCCAGTACGTGGACCACAACCTCATCCAGGAGGACCACAAGAACCCCGACGACCACCTGTTCCTGCGCACCGCCTGCGAGCGGTTCGGGCTGTGGTACTCCCGGCCGGGCAACGGCATCTCGCACCCGGTCCATCAGGAGCGCTTCGGGCGCCCGGGAGCGACGCTGGCCGGCTCGGACAGCCACACTCCCGCGGCGGGGGCGCTGGGGATGATCGCCATCGGCTCCGGCGGGCTGGACGTGGCCCTGGCCATGGCCGGCGAGCCGCTGCGCATCAAGATGCCCGAGGTCTGGGGCGTGGAGCTCACGGGCGAGCTGCCCGACTGGGTCAGCGCCAAGGACGTCATCCTCGAGCTGCTGCGCCGCCACGGGGTCGACGGGGGCACCGGGCGCATCATCGAGTACCACGGCCCGGGCGTGGCCACCCTGTCGGCGATGGACCGCCATGTCATCTGCAACATGGGCGCGGAGCTCGGCGCCACCACGTCGGTGTTCCCCGCCGACGACGAGGTGCGCCGGTTCCTGCGGGCCCAGGACCGCGAGGAGGACTTCGCGCCGCTGGTGGCCGACGCCGACCCCGGCTACGACCACACCGAGCACATCGAGCTTTCCGAGCTCGTGCCCCTGATCGCCCTGCCCACCTCGCCGGGCAACGTCGTGCCGGTCGGCGAGGTCGCGGGCGAGCCGATCGCGCAGTCCTACGTGGGCTCGTCCGCCAACCCGGGCTACCGCGACTTCGCGGTCTGCGCCGAGATCCTCGCCGCGGCCGGCGAGCCGGTGAGCTCCTCGGTCTCCTTCGACGTCAACCCCTCCTCCCGCCAGATCCTGGGCAACCTCATCCAGGACGGGCACCTGCTGTCGCTGGTCACCGCCGGGGCGCGCATCCACCAGGCCGGCTGCAACGGCTGCATCGGGATGGGCCAGGCGCCCGCGACCCACGAGAACAGCCTGCGCACGACGCCGCGGAACTTCCCGGGCCGCTCGGGCACCAAGGAGGACCGGGTCCACCTGTGCTCGCCCGAGACCGCGGCGGCCAGCGCCCTGACCGGCGTGATCACCGACCCCCGGGAGCTCGAGGAGCGGTACTCGATCCGCTACCCGCGGGTGCGCGAGCCCGACGCCCCGCTGCTGGACACCGCCAACCTGCTCCCACCGCCGCCGGCCGAGCAGCCCCAGGACGTGCAGCTGCGCAAGGGCCCCAACATCGCGACGCTGCCCGACTTCGAGCCCCTGCCCGACCAGCTCGAGGTACCGGTCCTGCTGGCGATGGGCGACGACATCTCCACCGACGAGATCCTGCGCGCCGGGGCCGAGGTGCTGCCGTACCGCTCCAACATCCCCGAGATCTCGCGCTTCGCCTTCGACGTGGTGGACGAGACCTACCACGACCGTGCCATGGAGGTTCGCGATGCCGGCGGCCACGCCGTCGTCGGCGGGCGCAACTACGGCCAGGGCAGCTCGCGTGAGCACGCTGCGCTGGCACCGCGCTGGCTGGGGCTGCGGGTGGTGATCGCCGAGGCCTTCGCGCGGATCCACTGGCAGAACCTCGCGAACTTCGGGGTGCTGCCGCTGACGTTCACCGACCCGGCGGACCGCGAGCGGATCGAGCAGGGCAGCGTCCTGCACCTCTCCGGGCTGCACGAGGCGCTGGAGTCGGGCCGCGAGGAGCTCGAGGTGATCGACACCGCGCAGGAGCGCGCGTTCACGGTGCGCCACGACCTCTCCCCACGCCAGATCGAGCGAATCCTGTCCGGCGGCGTGATCCGGTTCATGAAGGAGAAGCTGAGCAACGAGGAGGTCGACGCGACCGGTCGTGAGGGCGTCGATCTCAGCTGACCACCGTGGGGGGCCGGCGCTGCAGCCGACATGCTCGACGCGCACCGCGATCCCCAACCCCGCACATCGGCGGGCTGGGACATCTACGCTCGCCACGTCGGTCCGCGACCAGGGGGAGCCGACATGAGCCGTCGGGACGCGCGGACTGCCCGAACGGCGGCCGTGCTGCCCGTACCCGCCGGGGTCTTCGACGAGTACGCCGCGGCCTCCCCCGACCTGCTGGCGGCCCTGGATCCCGACGGGACGCTGCTCGCGGTCAACCCGGCCTGGCAGCACGTGCTGGGCTGGCGCGAGGACGAGGTCGTGGGCTCGAGGCTGGGGTGGCTGCTCCACCCCGAGGACCGCGGGCCCACGATCGAGCTCTTCTACAGCCTTGTCGCGCAGGGCACCCAGATGCTCGACGTCGAGGTCCGCTGCCAGACGGCCGACGGCGACTGGCGCTGGCTGAGCTGGTCGGGCAGCGTGGCCCCCGCCACCGGGCGCGTCTTCGTCGCCGGGCGCGACGTGACCCGCCGAACGGAGCGCTACCTGGCGGTGCGCACCAGCGAGACGCTGCTCGCCCACGCGGAGCGGATCGCCCGGATCGGCAGCTGGGAGTGGGACCCGGGGAGCCGGCTCATCCGCTGCTCCCGCGAGCTGCAGCGCATCGGCAACCTCGACGTGGAGGTCATCGACTACGCCGCCTACATGGCCCTGGTGCACCCCGGCGACCGGCCGCGCATCGACGCCACCCTCACCGATGCGATCCGTCGGCGGACCTCCTACGAGATCGACTACACGATGCAGCGACCGGACGGCCACGAGATCGAGGTCTTCGAGCGCGGGGAGCCGATCCTCCGGGGAGGACGGCTGCTCCAGTACGTCGGCACGGTCCAGGACGTCTCCGAGCAGCGCCAGCGCGAGGAGGAGCTACGGCGCGCGCTGGCCACCGAGCACGACGCCGCCGAGCGGCTCCGCAATCTCGATCAGCTCAAGAGCTCCTTCCTCAGCGCGGTCTCCCACGAGCTGCGCACCCCGCTGACCGTCCTGCGCGGACTGGCGCAGACGCTCCAGCAGCACGACCGGGATCTCGACCCGGAGCTGCGCACGCGGATTCAGGCGTCGCTCGTCGACCAGTCCACCCGCCTCGGGGACCTGCTGGCCGACCTGCTCGACCTCAACCGGCTGAGCCGGGGCGACGCAGCCAGCCGGCCGTCCCAGCCGATCGACCTGGCCGGGCTCGTGCGCACCGCGGTCGCCGAGCAGCCCGACGCCGACCGGATCCGCCTCGAGGCCCCCGACCACCTCGACGCTGCCTTCGACCCGGTGCATGTGGAGCGCATCCTGGTCAATCTGCTCGACAACGCGCGCAAGTACGCGCCCGAGGGCGAGGTCGAGGTGTCCGTGCGCGCCCCCGCCGACGATCTGCTGCGCATCGAGGTCCGGGACCACGGCGAGGGCATCCCCCCGGGCTCCCACGAGCGCATCTTCGAGCCGTTCTACCGGGACGACCACCGCCACCCCCAGCCGGGCACGGGCGTGGGGCTCTCGCTGGTGGCCGAGTTCGCCCGCATCAACGACGGCCGCGCCTGGGCCGAGGACGCCCCCGACGGCGGCGCCATCATCATCGTGGAGCTGCCCGGGATCGCGGAGCCGGCGGGCTGACGGCGGTCCCGCCGGCCGCGACCGCGTGTCGGGCACAGCCCGGTCACTGTCCGGCGGCGGTGTCCCCGCTCGGCGGCGCCGGGGTGACGATCTCGTCCTCCGGGGCGAGGCGCTCCGAGGGGAAGGCGGTCACCTCGCCCTCGAGCTCGTCGACCACGGGTCCCAGCGCGATGGCGAAGACCCCCTGGCCGCGGCGCAGCAGGTCGACCATCATCGCGTCGTCGTCGACCGCGTAGACCGAATCCCCATCCGAGACGAGGGTCACATCGGCCAGCGAGTGGCCGTGCGCGCGCAGCTGCTCGACGGCCAGCCGCACCTTCTGCAGCGACACGCCGGTGTCGAGCAGCCGCTTGACGACCCGGAGGCGGACGACGTCGTCGAAGGAGTACAGCCGCTGGGTCCCGGACCCCGAGGCCCGTCGCACCGACGGCTCGACGAGCTCCGTGCGGGCCCAGTAGTCGAGCTGGCGGTAGGTGATCCCCACGATCTTGCACACCGTGGGGCCCCGGTAGCCCTCCCGGACCCCCGCCGCGTCACCGACATCGAGTGCGAGCTGGCCGACCGTGGTCGTCTGTTGTTGGCCCGTCTGCCCCTCGGACTCTGCCACCGCTCGACCTCCCCGGCGCCAGCCGGGCAGCGACCCCGACGGCACGTGACAACTGTGGAACTCCACCGGAGGCTACGCGTGGAACCACACCGATGTCAATCACCGATCGAGGGTTGCGAAACGTCTACCTCGACTTGAGGGTGAGAGTCAGCCCGCAGGAGTGAGCGCCTGGAGATGTCCCTCGTGCCATCTCCTTCCCATCGGCCTGGCCGCAGGCCGCGCCACCGGCCCGCGGCAGCCCGCACGGACGTGCGACGGACGGCTCCTCGGTGCGCTCGAGCGCGCGTGACCGCAGGCCGCGCCACCGGCCCGTCGCAGCCCTCACGGATGCGCGACGGGGGTGGGACCGCGGCTCCTCGACGCCTTCGAGGGGCGTGCGGCCCGGGGCCGGCTCACTGCTCCTTGAAGTCCTCGGGGTCGACCTGCTCGAGGAACTCGCGGAACTGCTGGACCTCTTCCTCGGGGTCCTCGACGCCCTCCCCGTCGGCCTCGTCGGGGTCGATCTCGAGGCCGGCCTCGTCGAGCACGGCCTCGGCGCCGAAGATCGGCACGTCCTCGAGCCGGCTCGCGAGCGCGATCGCATCAGAGGGGCGGGCGGAGATGCTCCAGGACCGCTCCCCCTGGCTGAGGTGGAGCTCCGCGTAGAAGGTCCCGTCCTGCAGGTCGGTCACGTGGACCGCGGTCACCTCGACGCCGAGCTCGCCGAGGACGTCGACGAACAGGTCGTGGGTCAGCGGTCGGGGCGTCTCCACCCCCTGCAGCGCGAACGCGATCGCGGTCGCCTCGACGGCCCCGATCCAGATCGGCAGATACCGCGTCCCGCTCGACTCCTTGAGCAGGACGATCGGCTGGTTGGCGGGCAGCTCCACTCGGACGCCCACCAGCTCCATCTCGATCACGCGCTCGCTCCTTACGCCGCGGACGCCGAGGCTAGCGGAGGCCCGTCGGACCGGGGGAGGCCGCCGGGCGGCTCACCACGACCGTGAGGCCGTGGCTTGGCGCATGCCGGCGTGCACCTGGTCGACGAGGGCGCGTCCCAGCGCCGCGGCTCCCTCGGCGGGGTCGGGCGGCGGCGCGACGCTGGCCGTCAGCTCGACCACCTCGGTGCCCTCGACCAGCACCGGCGCGGGCAGCTGG
>SKLC01000315.1 GCA_007123425.1 Nitriliruptoraceae bacterium | reverse complement strand
GCCTGGGCAACGGCCTCGCGGCCGTCGAGGCGGTGCCGGCCGCGGTCGCCGCGTTCGTCGCCTCCCCCGATGATCCTGTCGCCGTGCTCAGGCGGGCGGTCCGCGTCGGGGGCGACACGGACACGATCGCGGCCATGGCCGGTGGCCTGGCCGGCGCCCGCGTCGGCGCGGCGAGGCTCCCCCACCGCCTGCTGGGACGCCTCGAGGCCCGCACCGACCTGGTCGACCTCGCCGACACCCTGGCTCACGTCGTGACCCGCTGACCACGGGGCGATCAGGTCAGCGGGAGAGCAGCTCGGTCAGCTGGCGGGCGGTCGGGACCTTGCCCGAGACCACGACCTGGTCGTCCACGACCAGCCCCGGGGTGGTCATCACCCCGTGCGCCACGATGTCCATGGGGTCGGTGACCTTGCCGATCTCCACCTGCAGGCCGAGCGCGTCGAGCGCCTCGCGGGTGCGGGCCTCGAGCATCTCGCAGTTCCGGCAACCGGGTCCGAGCACCTTGACGTCCACGATGAGGTCCTCTCTGCGCCCGGTGGGCGCCTCACACGATCAGGTCGAAGATGAAGCCGATGGCGACGATCCCGACCGTGACCACGGCGGTGAAGATCGCCAGCAGGGGCAGGCGCATGACGCGCTTGAGCAGGATGAGGGCCGGCAGGGACAGCGCCACGATGCTCATCATGAACGCCATGGCGGTCCCCAGCCCCAGGCCCTTGGCGTAGACCGCCTCGACCAGGGGCACGACCCCGGCCACGTTGGCGTACAGCGGCACCCCGGCCAGGGTCGCGATCGGCACCGACCAGGGGCTGTCGGCGATCCCGGTGGTCTGGAAGAAGTCGGCCGGGACCCACCCGTGGATGCCGGCGCCGATGGCGATCCCGACGAGCACGTAGGGCCAGACCGTGCGCACGATCTCGCGCGTCTCGGCTCGCGCGGCGTCGACGCGGTCGGCCAGCGCCACGCGGCCGTCGTCGCCGACGGGCGGCGGCGCCGCGACCTCCCGCACGAGGGGATCGACCCAGCGGTCGAGATCCAGCCGAGAGAGCAGGACGCCGGCGGTGACCGCCATCGCCATCCCGGTGGCCACGTAGAGGGCCGCGATCTCCCAGCCGACCATCCCGGCGAGCATCACGACGCCGACCTGGTTGATCAGCGGGCTGGTGATCAGGAACGTCAGGGTCACGCCGAGTGGGACGCCGGCGGCGACGAAGCCGATGAACAGCGGCACCGAGCTGCAGGAGCAGAACGGGGTGATGGCACCGAAGGCGGCCGCGAGGAGGAACCCGGTGGCGACGTGGCGACGGGTGATGAGGTCCCGGATCCGCTCGGGCGGCACCGAGGCACGGGCCATGGAGATCACGAAGATCAGCCCGACGATGAGCAGCAGGATCTTCGCGGTGTCGTAGAGGAAGAAGTGGACCGCGTGTCCCAGGCGGGTCTGCGGGTCGAGCCCCGCGAGGTCGAACACCGCGAGGTCCCAGAGGTGCTCGTTGGCGAGGTAGAGCACCGCCCAGCCCAGCGCGGCGGCGGCCAGGCCGGCCCACAGCCGCCGTGCGGAGCCGGGCGGGGTGGGTGGGGCGAGCGTCATGCCACCACCTCCTCGGTGCCCGACCGGCAACAGGGCCCCGCCGCGCGGGCGTCGACGGGCTGCGGCAGCAGCCCCCGCAGCCGCTCGAGGGCGCCCGGGTGCACGTGGTAGTAGACGCGGCGACCGTGGCGCCGGCTGCCCACCAGACCGCAGTCCCGCAACACCCGGAGGTGGAACGAGAGCCGGTTGGCGGGTATGCGCAGCAGCTCCTCGAGCTCGCAGTGGCAGTGCTCGCCCCGGTCGCTCAGCAGCTCGAGCACCTGCAGCCGGGTGGGATCGGCGACCGCCTTCAGCGCCTCGACGCGGCCGTCGAGCACCGTGCCCACCGTGGCATCCACGACGCCTCCCGCGACATTCCAACTCTCCCTGGAACATACGCCGCGCCCCGTCGTCCCACCGGTGGCGGTGGCCCTGTCATGGCCGGGCCACAGGTCCCTGGCCCCGACGCCGATCGCCGTGGCGCCGGGGCGTCCGGGAACGACGGGGCCGGCAGGGTGGCTCGTCGCGCTGCCGCGACGAGTCGCGCGCAGGATCCAGGCTCGCACACCGGATGCGGTCAGTACCCTCGGCCCTCGTCCTGGTCGCGCCCGCCCCGTCGGCGAGTGAGCCCGGCCGGAACGTGCCGCGACCACCTGACGTGCGAGGCCTTCGGTGACCACTCCCCTCTCCCTGCTCGACCTCGCCCTGGTGGGCCGCGACGAGACGCCGGCCGACGCGCTCCACGGCTGCGTCGAGGTGGCCCGCCGCGCCGAGGCATGGGGCTTCGAGCGCGTCTGGTACGCCGAGCACCACAACATGCGCGCCATCGCGTCGTCGGCCACCAGCGTGCTGATCGGCCATGTGGCCGCTCACACGTCCACGATCCGGCTGGGCGCGGGCGGGATCATGCTGCCCAACCACGCCCCGCTGACGATCGCCGAGCAGTTCGGGACGCTGGCCTCGCTGCACCCGGAGCGGATCGACCTGGGCCTGGGGCGGGCCCCGGGCACGGACCAGGAGACGCTGCGAGCCCTGCGCCGCACGCCGGCAGCCGCCGAGCGCTTCCCCGACGATGTCCTCGAGCTGCAGGGCTACCTGGGCGACGAGAGCCGGGTGCCCGGCATCGAGGCCGTGCCCGGCAAGGGCACCCACGTGCCGCTCACCATCCTGGGCTCCTCGCTGTTCGGCGCGAAGCTGGCGGCCGCCCTCGGTCTGCCCTACGCGTTCGCCTCGCACTTCGCCCCCGACGCGCTGCTCGAGGCGGTGGCCGCCTACCGGCGCGAGTTCCGGCCCTCGGCACAGCTGTCCGAGCCCTACGTCATCGCCGGGGTCAACGTCGTCGCCGACGAGGACGCCCAGCGGGCCTCCGAGCAGTTCCAGGACACCCGTCGCCGGCGCGCGCAGCTGCTGGTGCGGGGCAGCCGCAAGCTCACCGACGACGAGCTCGAGATGCTGTTGGACTCCCAGGCCGGCCGCCAGGTCGACAACATGCTGCGCTACTCGGCGGTGGGCACCCCGTCGGAGGCCCTGGGGCAGCTCGAGGAGTTCGCGGCCCACGCCGACGCCGACGAGCTGATGGTCTCGCTGTCGGCCCCGCGGCGCGAGGACCGGCTGCAGGCGCTCGAGCTGCTCGGCGACGCCCACGCCCGCCAGGCCGCCTGACCCGGCGCACGGCCCGGGCGCGGTCACATCTCGAACAGCTCCACAGCCAGCGCCGCCTCACGGCCGACGCGCGCGCCCACGTCGGCGAGCCACCACCGCAGCACCTCGGGGTCCGACATCGGATGGTCGCCCAGGCCCTCGAGGTAGGCACGGTGCGCGGCCAGCGATGCCACGGCGAGATCCACCGTGTCGCTGACGTCGACGGCGTGGCGCGCGAGCGGCGAGGAGGCCACCAGCACCCGCGCGACCTTGTGTGCATCGCCCCCCGCATCGCGGAAGATCCACCGGTTGCCGGCATCGGCGGCAGCGTCGAGCACGGCCTCCCCCAGGGCCCGGTGATCGGCGGAGTTGCGGGCCCCGGGGGCGCCGAAGGTCTCCCGGTGGTTGAGGGTGATCACCGTGTCGGGCCGGTGACGCCGGATCGCGGCGGCCAGGTCGCGTCGCAGCTCGAGGCCGTACTCGAGCACCCCGTCGGCGTGGTCGAGGAACTCCACCACCTCGACGTCCACGACGGCCGCGCTGGCCCGCTGCTCCTCCTCGCGCAGGGGCCCGCACTCCTCGGGCGGGATGGCGTCGATGCCGGCCTCGCCGCGCGTGGCCAGCAGGTAGGCCACCTGGGCACCATCGCGGCGCCAGCGCGCGATCGCCGCCGCGGCGCCGTACTCGAGGTCGTCGGGGTGGGCGGCGATCGCCAGCACCCGCGCCACCTCGGGGTCGATCAGCTCCAGCCCGCCATCGTGGTCGTCGGTCACGCCATGCTCCCGCTCGTGCCCACGCCCGTCCGTGAGCGGTCGGCCATCCGCTCGCAGCCTACGGCCGCCCGGCCTACGGTGGGGCCATGAGCGACACGAGCGACGTGAGCAGACCCCCACCACGCGCCCCGAGCAATCCGACCACGGGCGTGGTCGCCCTGGTCATGGGCATCCTCGGCCTCACGGCGCTGCCGCTGGTGGGCTCCATCCTCGCGCTGGTGTTCGCCTCGCAGTCCCGCCAGGAGGTGGAGCGCGCGCCCCAGCTCTACACCGACGAGATGGGGCGCATCGGCCGCATCCTGGGGTGGGTGGGCATCGGGCTCGCGCTGCTGGGGCTGCTGCTCAGCGGGGTCGTGCTGGCGATCTTCCTCTCCCTCTGACGAGGTCGGAGGCACCCGCGCTCGCGGCGGCGAGCGTCGGTGCGGGTGCCCGGTGCGGGGCCGGCGTGCATAGGCTCGACCGCGACGGCGCCGACGGGCAGCAGGAGACGAGATGACGGCGACCCCACCATCGACCACCACGGTCCGCGTCGACATCGAGGGCGCCGTGGCCAGGGTGATGCTCGACCGCCCCGCCAAGCTCAACGCGCTCGACCGCGCGACGCTCGAGGAGCTGGCCGCGGTCGCGGGGTGGCTCGACACGCGTGACGAGGTCAAGGTGGCCGTCTTCGCCGGCGCGGGCCGGTCGTTCTGCGCCGGCTTCGACCTCGCCGATCCCAGCTGGAGCGAGCTCGGCCCGCCCGAGGAGTCCGGCGTGGTCGGCCGCGCGATGGTCGAGGCGGTCGGCGGCATGCAGGCGCTCACGATCGCCTCGATCCACGGGCACTGCGTGGGAGGCGGGGTCGTGTTGGCCTCCGCGTGCGACCTCCGCGTCGCGGCCGCGGACGCCCGCTTCCGGATCCCCGAGGTCGACCTCGGGGTACCGCTGCTGTGGACCGGCATCCCGCGCCTCGTGCGCGAGGTGGGGCCGGCCGCCACCAAGGAGCTCGTGCTGACCGGCCGGACCTTCGAGGCCCCGGAGGCGGCCCAGCTGCGCCTCGTCTCCCGTGTGGTCGACCCGGAGCGGCTGGGGGAGGCGACCACGGAGCTGGCGACGACGCTGGCGGCCAAGCCCGCGCTGGTGCTGCGCACCACCAAGCGACAGGTCGAGCAGGCCGCCCCGTCGGTCCCGGACGCCGACGGCGGCCCACGCGCGGACGTGGCGGTCTTCGCGGCGGCCTTCGCCGACCCGGAGTGCAAGCAGATCGCCGCCGCCTACCTCGGGGGTGGCGGCGAGCAGCGCTGAGGGCGTCCCGCTCGCCCGCTCAGGCGGTGTCGTGCGCGACGCCATCGAGGACGCGCACCCCGGGCCGCGCCGGGCCGCCGACGTCCGAGGGCCCCCGGTGCTGATCGAGCACGGCGACCAGGGCCCGTGCCGGGCCCGGGTCCACGTCCCGCAGGGCGATCTCGGCTCCGTCGTTGTCGATGATCAGCCGGCTCCGGGCGGTCTCGAACCGGGCCGTCGTGCCGATCAACGCGAGGTCGGTGGGCTCCTCGCCCCGGGCGGACCCCACCAGCAGGCGGCGGTCGGTGACCAGCACGAACCGTCGCCGGCGTCCCTCGGCCTCGATGCCCTGCAGGGAGGCCACGACCACCTCGTCGGCTGCCAGCAGCCGGAGCGCCCGCTGACGGCCACGTGCGAGCAGTCCCACGGCGGGCCCTTCCTCCGTCGTGGCCTCGATCATCGACCGGTCCCCGCCGCGACTTGACCCCGGGTCCGCGGCATGGCCGTCCCCGACCCCGAGGACGGGTGACGAGCGGGGCACGCCGCAATAGCGTGAGCGGCACGCCGACGAGAGGATGCACCATGACCCCAGCCGAGGAGCCGACGCTCGACAACGTCGACATCGTCGACATCGCCCGCACCAGCGACGACTTCCGCCGCGTGCTGATGACGGGCCCGAAGATGCAGATCGTGGTGATGACCATCCCCCCGGGCCAGGAGATCGGCGAGGAGACCCATCCCGACGTCGATCAGATGCTCTTCTTCATCGATGGTGACGGGGAGGCGATCCTCGACGGCGAGCGCTCCGAGGTCGCTGCGGGTCGGCTGGTGCTCGTGCGCGCGGGCGTCCGGCACAACTTCGTCAACTCCGGCGACCGGCCGCTGCGGCTGGTGACCGCCTACGCGCCCCCGGAGCACCCCCCGGGCACCGTGCACGCCGACAAGGCCGAGGCGGACGCGGCCGAGCACGACCACTGACAGCCGCTCCGGGCCCTCGAGTCCGGGGCCCGCGGACCCCGCGGCCGACACCCCGCGGGGAGCCCGGGCGCGGCCGGCTCACAGCAGGGGCGGCACGATCGCCTCGATGAGGTGTGGCCCGGGCTCGCTCACCGCACGGGAGAACTGCTCCGCGAGCTCCTCCGCGGTGGTCGCACGGCTGGCGGGCACCCCCATGCCGGCGGCCAGGGCCACGAAGTCCAGCTCCGGCCGCGAGAGGTCGAGCAGCGACTCCGTGGTGGGCCCGCCGGCGTCGGCGCCGACGCGCTGCAGCTCGAGGCGCAGGATCGCGTAGGCGCGGTTGCTCAGCACCACGGTGGTGACGTCGAGGCCCTCGCGCGCCATCGACCACAGCGCCTGGATGGTGTACATCGCGCTGCCGTCGGCCTCGAGGGCGATCACGGGCCGGTCCGGACAGGCCACCGCCGCTCCCACCGCCAGCGGCAGCCCCTGACCGATGGCACCGCCGGTCAGGGTCAGCCAGTCGTGCCGGGGCGCTCCCGCGGTCGCCGCCGGCAGCCCCGTGCCCGAGGTGTTCGCCTCGTCGCACACGATCGCGTGCTCGGGCAGCAGTGCCCCCACCACCTCGGCCCAGTTGGCGAAGGTGAGCTCGCCGGTGGGCGGCTCCGGGCGCGACGCCGGGGCCAGCACGGGCTCCACCCCGGCGGCCACCTCGTCGGCGACGGCCTCGAGGGCAGCGAGCACGTCGTCGGCGCCGCTGGCCAGCACGTGCACCTCGGTGCCGTCGGGCACCAGGTCCCCCGGCTTGTCCGGGTAGGCGAAGAACGACACCGGCGAGCGCGCCCCCGCGAGCACCAGGTGACGCTGTCCCGCCAGCTGCTGCACGGCCGCCTCGCCGAGGTAGGCCAGGCGGTCGAAGCCCGGAAGCCCCGCGCCCCGCTCCAGGCGCGCGGGGAAGGTCTCGACCAGGACCTGGGCGCCGGTCGCCTGCTCGATCCGGCTTGCGGCGAGCAGCCCCCGTTCCCGGCAGGCCACGCCGCCGAGCAGCACGGTCGCCTGGCCCGAGGCCAG
>SKLC01000270.1 GCA_007123425.1 Nitriliruptoraceae bacterium | reverse complement strand
GCCGACCGCAGGTGACGTTGCCGCACACCTTTGTGCGGCACGCGCCCATCGGATGAGTAGTTCGAGGGGTCGCCGGTGACGCATCGGCGTGGTCTCATCACCTTGCGCAACGTCGAAGGCCAGCCAAGAGCACAGGGGACGTCGAGCGTCGCTCGGCGAGCGCTCGGGCCGGCGACGCAGACATCGCGCGGGGCACGACGGGGGACATGGGGCGCGGCCAGGGGGGCCGCGCCCCGACGCCGTCGGGACTGCGCCGCCCTCCGGTGTGTCTTGATTCGATCCGGCGCAGGAAAGCTTCCTGGCTATGAGTCACGTGAGGTGCCGGCGGCGACGGCGCGGCGTACCGTCGGGGCAACGACAGATGCCAAGGAGGTGAGCGCTTCGTGGACGTGGATCGACTCACGCGAAAGTCCTACGAGGCCGTCCAGCAGGCGGGCAAGATCGCACGCGACCGTCACCACACCGAGGTGGTGCCCCTCCACCTGCTCGCGGCGCTCATCGGGCAGGGCGACAGCGTCGTGCTGCCACTGCTGCAGCGCATGGAGGTCACGCCCACCACGCTGCGCAACCGCGTGGAGGAGGCCCTCGAGCAGGTCCCTGCGGCCTACGGCGCGCAGGGCGAGGTGCGCTTCGGGCAGTCGCTGGTGCGCGTGCTCGAGGCGGCGGAGAAGGAGGCCAGCGAGTTCGGCGACGACTATGTCTCCACCGAGCACCTGCTGCTCGCGCTCGTCGACGCGGGGGAGAAGGCCGCCAAGGCGCTGGCCGACGTCGGGGTGCGCCGCGAGGCGGTCCTCGACGCCCTGCGGGAGGTGCGTGGCTCGCAGCGGGTGACCTCGCAGGACCCCGAGAGCACCTACGAGGCCCTGGAGAAGTACGCCCGCGACCTGACCGCCGAGGCCCGCGACGGCAAGCTCGACCCGGTCATCGGCCGTGACGAGGAGATCCGCCGCACGATCCAGGTGCTGGTGCGGCGCACCAAGAACAACCCGGTGCTGATCGGCGAGCCGGGCGTGGGCAAGACCGCCATCGTGGAGGGCATCGCCCGGCGCATCGTCGAGGGCGACGTCCCGAGCCTGCTCGCCGACAAGCGGCTGATCCAGCTCGACCTGTCCGCCATGGTGGCCGGGGCCAAGTACCGCGGCGAGTTCGAGGAGCGCCTGAAGGCCGTGCTGAAGGAGATCGAGTCCTCCGAGGGCCAGATGATCACCTTCATCGACGAGCTGCACACGATGGTCGGCGCCGGGGCGGCCGAGGGCGCGATGGACGCCGCCAACATGCTCAAGCCGATGCTGGCGCGCGGGCAGCTGCGCATGATCGGCGCGACCACGCTGGCCGAGTACCGCAACATCGAGAAGGACGCCGCCCTCGAGCGCCGCTTCCAGCCCGTCCACGTCAGCGAGCCCTCGGTGCCCGACACGGTCGGCATCCTGCGTGGCCTCAAGGAGCGCTACGAGGTCCACCACGGCGTGCGCATCACCGACGATGCGATCGTGGCCGCCGCACAGCTCTCCGACCGCTACCTCACCGACCGGTTCCTGCCGGACAAGGCCATCGACCTGCTCGACGAGGCCTCGGCCCGGCTGCGCATCGCCATCGACTCGCTGCCGCCCGAGATCGACGAGGTCGACCGGCGGATGAAGCAGCTGGAGGTCGAGCGGGTCTCGCTGGCCAAGGAGGAGTCCGACTCCGCCCGTGCGCGGCTGGACGACCTCGACCGGGAGCTGGCCGACCTGCGCGAGCGCGACGCCGGGATGCGTGCGCGCTGGGAGCAGGAGAAGGGCGTGATCACCGACCTGCAGGGCGCCAAGGAGGAGCTCGAGCAGGTGCGCGAGCAGGCCGCCGCCGCGGAGCGCGACGGCGACTACGAGCGCGCCTCGGAGCTGCGCTACGGGCGCCTGCCGGAGCTCGAGCGCCGCGTCGAGGCCGCCCAGGCCCGCATCGAGCAGCTGCGGGCCGAGGGCGAGAGCCTGCTCGAGGAGGAGGTCACCGAGACCGAGATCGCCGAGGTGATCGCCCGCTGGACGGGCATCCCGGTCGCCCGGCTCGTCGAGTCGGAGGTCGACAAGCTCCTGCGCCTCGAGGAGCAGCTCCACCGCCGCGTGATCGGGCAGGACGAGGCCGTCGAGGCCGTCGCCAACGCCGTGCGCCGCTCCCGGTCGGGCATCGCCGATCCCGACCGGCCGCTGGGCAGCTTCCTGTTCCTCGGCCCCACCGGCGTGGGCAAGACCGAGCTCGCCCGGGCGCTGGCCGAGTTCCTCTTCGACGACGAGCGGGCCATGATCCGCATCGACATGGGCGAGTACCAGGAGAAGCACACCGTCGCCCGGCTCATCGGCGCGCCCCCCGGCTACGTCGGCCACGAAGAGGGCGGCCAGCTCACCGAGGCAGTGCGCCGCCGGCCCTACCGGGTGGTGCTGCTCGACGAGGTGGAGAAGGCCCACGACGACGTGTTCAACGTCCTGCTGCAGGTGCTCGACGACGGCCGGCTGACCGATGGCCAGGGCCGCACCGTCGACTTCCGCAACGTCGTGGTGATCATGACCTCCAACCTCGGCAGCCAGCACATCCTCGAGGAGGGGCTCGACCAGGCCCAGATCGCCCAGCGGGTGCAGGCCGACGTGCGCAGCCACTTCCGCCCGGAGTTCCTCAACCGGATCGACGAGACCGTGATCTTCTCGCGGCTCGACCCCTCCCAGCTGCGCGACATCGTCGACATCCAGCTCGACCGGCTCCGCCGGCGGCTGGCCGAGCGCGACCTCAGCCTCGAGGTGGCCGACGGCGCGCTGGACTGGCTGGCCGAGCGTGGCTACGACCCGCTCTACGGTGCCCGGCCGCTCAAGCGGCTGGTCCGCAAGGCGGTCGAGGATCAGCTGGCCAAGGCGCTGCTCACCGGGGAGGTCGCCGACGGCCAGCGGGTCATCGTCGACCTCGGCCCCGACGACGACCTCGTGGTCGTGGGCCGCGACCGCGAGCCCGCCACGGCCTGAGGCGGGACCGAGCGCCGGGGTGGCGCGGTGCCACCCCGGCGACGCCGGTCGGCCCGGTGGCCGGCGGGCTCGCTCAGAGGACCTCGTCGGGGTCCATGGTCGGGAAGTGGCCGTCGACGATGAGCTGGCCCGACGCGCTGCCGCCCTCGGTGCCCAGCCCCATGAAGGGGTCGCCCTGCAGCAGCAGGAGGTGGTCGCCGCTGAGCACGTAGAGCTCGTCGGTGTAGCCGACCGCGTCGACGTGCTCGTTCGCCTCGAGCGGGAAGTCGGACGCGCTGTCGAAGAAGGTGAAGCGGCTCTCCTCCTCCATGCGGGCCTCCGCGAAGGCGGTCAGCGCGTCCTCGCCCGTGGCGTCGCCGATGCGCTCATCGTCGAGGTCGGCGATGACCGTCAGGGTCCAGCGCCCCATCGGGTCACCCCGGTACTCGCAGCCGGGGTGGCCGTCGAAGCCCTCGACCTCGCCCTCGACCGTCTGCGGCCCCTCGGCGATGTCGTAGACGTAGACCTCGAGGCCGTCGGGGTCCACCAGGTCGCAGATGCCGCCGGCCGCAGCCTGCCCGTCGTCGGCGTCCTCGGGCTCGTCGGCATCGGCCGCGTCCGCCTCCGCCGCGGGCTCCGCGGACTCGTCCATCGTCGGGTCGTCGTCACCGCACGCGGAGAGCAACAGGGCCGCGGCGCCGAGTGCGGCGACGCCGCGGGTCCGCGCACGCGTCGACCGGATGCCTGCCCACATGTCCTACCCCCAGGGTCCCGTGCCCGACCCCCGCGGCCGGGCGCCTGGCGTCCCGGGAGGTACCCCCATCCGGGCCGCGCTGCATCGCAGCGTAGCCGGGGCGCTACTCGGCGAACCAGATGAAGTAGGCGGCGAAGACCGCGGCGAGCACGTACAGCGCCGGGTTGACCTCGCGGGCCTTGCCCTTGAACAGCATCATCAGCGGGAAGAGGAACAGGCCCAGCGCGATGCCGTTGGCGATGCTGTAGGTCAGCGGCATCGCCACGACCGTGACGAAGGCCGGGATGGCGTACTCGAGCTCGTTCCAGTCGATCTCGCCGAGCCCGCGCGCCATCATCACGCCGACGATGATCAGCGCCGGCGCGGTGACCTCCCCGTGGTCGCCGAGCACCGCCACGATCGGGAACAGCGGCAGCGCGAGCAGGAACAGCCCGCCGGTGACCACCGAGGTCAGCCCGGTGCGGCCTCCCGAGCCCACGCCGGCCGCGGACTCGATGTAGGAGGTCGTGGTCGAGGTGCCCATGACCGCGCCGCCCATGGTGGCGATCGAGTCGGAGACCAGCGCCCGGTTGGCGCGCGGCAGCCGGCCCTCGCTGTCGAGCAGGCCCGCCTGGTTGGCCACGGCGATCAGGGTGCCGGCGGTGTCGAAGAAGTCCACGAACAGCATCGTGAACACGACCATCGCCATCTGGGCGGTCAGCAGCTCCGGCATCGCCGCGAAGGCCTCGCCGAAGGTCGGCGCCACGCTGGGCACCGCGGAGACCACGCCCTCGGGCAGGGGGACCTGGCCGACGATCATGCCCACGACGGCGGTCACCAGGATCCCGTAGAACACCCCGCCGCGCATGCCGCGCAGCAGGAACAGCCCCGTGGCCACGACGCCGAAGATCGCCAGCAGCGGCGCGGGGGAGGTGAGGTCGCCCAGGGTGACGCCGGTGGCCTCGTAGGGGACCACGATCCCGGCGTTCTGCAGCCCGATGAAGGCGATGAAGATGCCGATGCCCGCGCCCACCGCCAGCTTGAGCTGCATCGGGATGGCGTTGACCACGGCCTCGCGGGCGCCGGTGACGGTCAGCAGGAAGAACAGGAAGCCGGAGACGAAGGTGCCGGCCAGCGCCGTCTCCCACGGGATGCCCATCCCGATGACCACGGTGAAGGCGAAGAAGGCGTTGAGCCCCATGCCCGGCGCCTGGGCGATGGGGTAGCGGGCCCACAGCCCCATGATCAGCGTGCCCAGCGCGGCGGCCACGCAGGTGGCCACGAACACCGCGCCGAAGTCCACGCCGGCGTCGCTGAGGATGCCGGGGTTGACCACGATGATGTAGGCCATCGCCAGGAACGTGGTCAGGCCCGCCAGCACCTCGGTGCGCACCGATGTGCCGTGCTCGCGCAGCCGGAAGAACCGGTCGAGCGGGCCGTCGCCCTCCTCGGAGGGGCGTGTGGTCGCGGAGCTGCGCTCGTCGCTCACGAGGGATCCTTTTGCACGCACGGCGGCATCGCTGCGCGGGGGCGGGCATCGTCGGCGAGGGCGGGCCCCGGGGCCTCGCCCGATGCGGGGCGCAGCCTAGATCGTTCGGCCACCACCGGCGAACACGCACGGGCTCCCGCCTGCTAGGCGAGCGGAGCGCGCGACCGCCGCCGGGCCGGCGCCCGGTGGCCGTAGGATGCGCGGGCATATGGTCCCCGCTCGCCGCTCCCCCCCTCCTCCCGCCTCCCGGGCGCGTCGTCGGCTGCTGGTCGCCGGCCTCGTGCTCCTGGCGGTGATCGCCGCCGCCTGGGCGCAGGTCGAGCCGGGCGACCCGGTGGACCACGACGCCGAGCGCGAGGTGAGCGTCATCGCCCACGCCGGCGCGCAGGGCCATGCGCCCTCCAACACGATGCCCGCCTTCGAGATCGCGCTCGAGCAGGGCGCCGACATCCTCGAGATGGACCTGCAGGTCACCGCCGACGACGAGGTGGTGGTGATCCACGACGGCACCGTCGACCGCACCACCGACGGCAGCGGCGCCGTGCGGGAGCTCACCCTCGACGAGATCAAGGACCTCGACGCCGGCTGGTACTACGAGGACGACGACGGAGAGCACCCCTTCCGCGACCAGGGCGTGGAGATCCCCACCCTCGCGGAGGTGCTCGAGGCCTTCGAGGACACCCCCCTGATCATCGAGCTCAAGCTCGACGGCGGCGAGGCGATCATCCAGCCGGTCATCGACCTGATCGTCGAGCACGACCGCGCCGACTCGGTGACCGTGGCCTCCTTCGACGAGGACTACCTCGCCCCGGTCCGCGAGCAGCTGCCCGACGTGCCCACCAACATGCCCGAGAGCGAGGCCCAGGCCTTCTACCTGCGCCAGCTCGTGGGCCTGCACCCGTGGTGGCAGCCGCCGGGCGAGCTCTTCCAGGTCCCCGAGACCCACGACCTTGCCCTGCCGGGCTACACCTTCGAGGACGTCACCGTCCCCACGCCGCGGTTCGTGCGGGCCGCGGAGCGCCTCGGCGTCGAGGTGCAGGTGTGGACCGTCAACGACGTCGAGCAGATGCACCGCCTGCTCGACGCCGGCGTGCACGGCATCCTCACCGACTATCCCGACCGGCTCGTCGAGGTGCTCGCCGAGCGGGCGGACGAGCGCGGTGTGGCCCGCGGCGAGGACCTGTCCCGCTACGACGGTCAGCTCGAGCGGGCGGAGCGCCTGCAGGCGGAGCAGGGCTGGCTCACCCCCGTCTTCGAGGTGCTGACCTTCCTCGGCGACGAGGAGTTCTACCTGCTGGTCTTCCCGCTGCTGTACTGGGCGGTCAGCCGCCGCCTGGGCACCCGGCTCGGGATCATGCTCCTGCTCACCGCCGGCCTCAACACGATCCTCAAGCTGGTCTGGGCCACCCCGCGTCCCTCCTTCCTGGCGCCCCAGGTCGGCGCGGTGACCGAGACCAGCTTCGGGCTGCCCTCCGGGCACGCGCAGAACGCCGCGGCGATCTGGGGGCTGCTTGCCGCCAGCCTGCGCTCGTGGTGGGTGCGCGCCGGCCTGGTCGTGCTGATCGCGCTCATCGCGTGGTCGCGCATCCACCTCGGGGTGCACTTCCTCGAGGACATGGTGGTGGGGCTGCTGGTCGGGGGGCTGCTGCTGGCCGTCTTCCTGTGGGCCGAGCCCCGGGTGCGCGCATGGCTGGCCCGGCAGGGGGCGCTGGAGCAGTCGCTGGCCGCCGTGGTCGCCTCGCTGGCCCTGATCGCCCCCGCGACCCTGCTCTCGGGGCGCCTCGAGGGCTGGACCTTCCCGTGGCCGGGGCTGGAGGATCCCGCGGTGCTGACGGGGGCGAGCCACACCGTCACGCCCGCGGCGGCGCTGGCGGGCTTCGGGCTCGGGCTGGTGCTGCTGCACCGTCACGGCGGCTTCGACCACCGCGGGCCCGTGGGGCGGCGCGTGCTGCGGGTCCTGGTGGGGCTGGTGGGGGTCGTCGTGCTCTGGCTGGGGCTGGGTGCGGTGCTGCCGGGTGGGGAGGATCCCCTCGCGCTGGTGCTGCGCTACCTGCGCTACGCCGCGGTGGGCGCCTGGGTCGGCGGCGTGGCGCCGCTGCTGTTCGTCCGGCTCGG
>SKLC01000166.1 GCA_007123425.1 Nitriliruptoraceae bacterium | reverse complement strand
TGGCCGACTCGACCAGTGCGACGATGGTGGGCCCGGAGCCGCTGACCACCGCCCCCAGCGCGCCACCGGCCAGCAGGCGATCGCGTGCGCCCTCGAGCTCGGGTCGCAGGTGGAAGGCGGCCGCCTCGAGGTCGTTGCTCAGCGCAGCGCCGAGCGCCTCCGCGTCCGCGGTGCGCAGCGCCTGCAGCACCGCGTCGGGCTCGGCGTCGCTGGGCCGGCCGATCTCGTCGTAGGCCGCGTAGACCTGCGGCGTGGACAGCGGCCGGTCGCTGATGCCCACCACCCAGTGGTAGGTGCCCCGGGTGAGCACCTGCGCGGTGGCGGTGCCGGTGCCGGTGGCCAGCGCGGTGCCCCCGCTCACGCAGAACGGCACGTCGGAGCCGACGTCGGCGGCGAGCTCGCGGAGCTCCTCGCGGTCGAGGTCCACGCCCCACAGGTGGTTGAGCGCGATCAGCGTCGCGGCCGCGTCGGCGGACCCGCCGGCCATGCCGGCGGCCACGGGGATCCCCTTGTCGAGGTGCAGGTGGGTGGTCGCGGGGGTGGTGGGCCGCTGCTCACCCGAGGAGCCGATTCCCGCGGCCGCCATGAGCCGGCGGGCGGCCTGCACCGCGAGGTTGCCCTCGTCGTCGGGCACCCCCGCCACCTCGCCCTGGGTGTAGGCCAGCCCCACGAACCGCCGGGCGGCGGGGTGGAGCCGCGAGACGTGCTCGCCCCGGGCGACGGCGGTGATCGTGTCGTAGATCGACACGGTCTGCATCACCGAGACCAGCTCGTGGAAGCCGTCGTCGCGAAGCCCCCGGACGCCGAGGAAGAGGTTGATCTTCGACGGCACTCGCACCTGGACGCGCCAGCAGGCAGGCGGGGCGGCATCGCTCATGCTGCACTCACCTCCCCCGACTCGCGTCCCGCGGACGCCGGCGCATGGTAGGTGGCTCGCGCCAGAGTCCCGCATCGGGGCTCATCGCAGCGCGAGCGCCAGCGCGGCCAGCCGCTCGGTGGGCACCACCTCCGCACGCGCACCGAGGTCGACCCCGGCCCGACCGGCGGCGGCTGCGAGCTCCTCGGGCCCGGCGAGGCCGCGCAGGGTGTTGCGCAGGGTCTTGCGGCGCTGGGCGAAGGCGGCCTCGACCACCGCGAAGATGCGGTCCCGGTCGGCGGGCGGCGGCGCATCGGGCCGGCGCCGCAGCCGCACCATGACGCTGTCGACGTTGGGCACCGGGTGGAACACCGACCGGGGGATGCGCAGCACGACGTCGGCCTCCGCGAGCAGGTCGATCTTCGCCGAGACGGCGGCGCGCAGGGGCGTGCCCGGCGCCGCGCACCAGCGCTCGCCGACCTCGCGCTGCACCATCACGAACAGGTCGTCGACCGCCTCGTCGAGCAGCGCGTGCATCACCAGCGGGGTCGCGACGTTGTAGGGCAGGTTGGCCACGAGCCGCGCGGCCCCGCCGCCGACGAGCTCGCCGAGGTCGACGCGCAGCGCGTCGGCGTGGATCACCTCCACGTTGTCGCACCCGCCGACGGTCTCCCGCAGGGCCCGCACCAGGCCGGCGTCGATCTCGACGGCGACCACGCGGTCGACGGCCTCGGCGAGCCCCAGGGTCAGCGACCCCAGGCCCGGGCCCACCTCGAGCACCGTGTCGCCGGGCGCGAGGTCGGCCGCGGCCACGATCCGCCGCACCGTGTTGGGGTCGACCAGGAAGTTCTGCCCGGCCGCCTTCCGAGGCGCGAGCCCGTGCGCGTCGAGGAGGTGGCGGACCCGCGAGGGCGTCAGCAGCTCGCCCACCGTGGCGTCAGCGCAGACCCACGACGCGCGAGCAGTGCGGCCACGCCGCCCAGCCCTGGCTGGCCTGGACCCGCTCGCCGACCGCGATCTGCTGCTCCCGGCTGGCCTGGTAGGCGTACTGGGGGTAGCCGGAGGGCTTGTGGCGGTTCCACGTGTCGGGGTGGAACTGCAGGCCGCCGTGGTAGCCGTTGCCGGTGTTGGCCCGCCAGTTGCCGTTGGACTCGCACTCGGCGAGCTCGTCCCAGTGGCTGGTGCCCGACGTGCTCGGGGTGGGGGTGGGGGCAGGCTCCGGCTCCGGCTCCGGCTCGGGCTCGGGCTGGCGGGTGCCCACCAGCACCACCCGGTCGCGGGGCTCGGTGACGACCTCCTGGTCGACGAGCTCGCGGTCGGCCTCCTCGCCGTCGACGAGCTCGAGGCGGTAGGTGTCGTGGCGCAGCCCGTCGCGGCCCTCGTCGTCGACCCGCGTGGTGCCCTGCTCGAGGTCGCCGGTCTCCTGGCGCACCTCGTCGCGCTCGAGGACGATCTCCTCGACCACCTCGTCGGTCTCGACACGCTGGACGAGCACCTCGTCGACCTCGTGCAGGGGCGTGTCGGACGCCGGGATGACCACGTCGTCGTCGCCCACGTGGACGTCGGCGTCGAGCAGGAGCGCCTCCACGTCCGCCATGTGGGTCTCGAACTGGTCGGTGTCGCCGTCGGCGGTCAGCTCCACGTCGGCCGGCAGCCGGACGTCGATCACATCGCCGTCCTCGATCGGCTCCGTCCAGCCGGGCGTGATGAGCGCGCCCTCCTCGCGCACGTCGAGATCGACCGCGTCCAGCGCGCCGGCGACCGAGCCGACGGGCTCCTCGACGGTCTCGACGTGCTCACCGTCGACGTGGACGTCGACCGTGACCGCGCGGGCGACCTCGATCTCGATCCCGTCCTCGACCGAGGCGTCCAGCGACGGCGAGACCTCGTCGACGGGCTCGACCTCGACCTCGAGCTCCTCGAGCACGTCGCCGACGGTCGCGGCGTAGGTCTGGAGCTGGTGCTCCTCGCCGTCGACCACCACCGCGACGGCGGCGTTGGCGGCGATCAGCGGCATGGCGAGCGCCACCACCGCGGTCAGGCTGAGCAGCCGGGTGGCACGGCGCAGGGCGCGGGAACGAGCGAGACGCGAGATCATGAGCGCGGGAACCTATCGTGAGCCCGGACGTGGGGTCGTGGCCGTTCGGGCAGTCGGGCCTGGCCGTTCGGGCGCCGGGGCGCGGGGCACCTGGCGCGAGCGCAGGGGAGCGTGGAGGGCGAGACGCCCGGGGTGGCGCTACGCGGTTGCGACCGCGCCGGCCGCGGGCAGGGCGAAGACCCGCCGCGCGTTGGCCTCCACCGTGGCCTCGAGCTCGGCCAGCGGGCGCTGCTGCACCTCGGCCAGCGTCTCGAGCACGTAGGGCACGTAGGACGGGTCGTTGGGCTTGCCGCGATGGGGATGCGGGGTGAGGAAGGGAGAGTCCGTCTCGGTCAGCAGCAGCTCGTCGGGCACGACGGCGGCCGCCTCACGCAGGTCGGCGGCGTTCTTGAAGGTGACGTTGCCGGCGAAGGACATGTACCAGCCGTGCTCGGCGCAGCGCTTGGCGACGTCCACGTCCCCCGAGAAGCAGTGCATGACCACACGCTCGGGAGCGCGGGCGTCCTCGAGGAGGTCGAGGCAGTCGTCCCAGGCCTCGCGGCAGTGGATCACCAGCGTCTTGTCCCGCTCGCGAGCGAGATCGATGTGGGCGCGGAAGGCGGCGGCCTGCTGTCCGGGCGTGGTGTGGTCGCGGTAGTAGTCGAGGCCGGTCTCGCCGACGGCCACCACCTCGGGCTCCTCGGTGAGCCGCGCGATCACCTCGAGGACCCGGTCGCTGGCCTCCATCGCGTCGTTGGGGTGGATGCCGACGCAGGCGTGGACGCCCTCGAAGCGCCGGGCGGTGCTCACCGCCTGCGTCGAGGAGGCCATGTCGGTGCCGATGGTCACCATCAGCCCCACGCCGGCGGTCCGGGCGCGCTCGACCTGCTCGGAGACCGACAGCCCCTCGTGGTGGTCGAGATGGCAGTGGGTGTCGACGTAGGGCACGCGTGGGCTCCCGGTGGGCGCACTGCAGGGATGGGAAAGGAGGCGGACGCGAGCTCACGGTGGGGCCGTGACGGCCCGGTGACGGTTGCCCTGTCGAGGGGCAAGGCGGGGCTCGTCGGCGGCCCCGGCGGTCGCGTGCGCATGCAGGCGGCCCGCCGCGCGGACGGGCCGTCGGCATCCAGCCTACCAGGCCGCTGGCGACCGCGTCAGCCCCCGTGGGAGCCGGCGGGCACCAGCGCGACCCCGTCGACCTCCTGCGGCCAGGGCGCCACGGCGTCGGCGGTGACCAGCCACCACCGCTCCTGCGAGCGCAGGGGGGCGGCGCCGCCTGACGTGGGCCCGAGCGACAGCCGCTGGTCGAGTTCGTCCGGGACCGCGTCCTCGGGCAGCGGCCGCTCGACGCCCTCGGTCGTCGCCGAGCGCCACCGCAGGCGCTCCTCCTGCTCGACGATCATCCCCACGGTGCTCACCGCCCGGACCTCGGCCCCCTCGTCCTCGAGCACCTCCGGTGCACCGACGGGGGCGACCCCGCCCTGACCATCGTGCTCGAGCTCGACGGCGACCGCATGGCGGGCCCCGGTGGCGTGGACCAGGCGCAGCCGCGAGCGGTCCCCCGCGTCGGTCTCGACCCAGTCCTGGGAGACCAGCACGCCTTCCACGCCCTCGGGCAGGTCCCGCTCGATGCGCTCGTGGCCCACCGGCCCGTCGTCCCAGGCCGTCACCCGCAGGACCATCGACGCGGCCTCGCGCTCCACCCACGCCAGCGCGTCCCCGCCGGGCGACCACACCGGGGTCGGCTCGGCGGCGTCGCCCCAGTGCTCGGAGGGCTGGAGCGCCGGGTCGTCGAGGTGCTCGAGCCGCTCGAGCTCGCCGTCGACGATCTCGAGGTGGTGCAGCGACGCCTCGTCCACACCGGTCGCGGTGGCCACCGCGCTGATGTGCCCGGGGGTGGAGGCCGGGTGCACGGCCACGCCGCGCCAGCGGGCCCCCTCCTCCTCGAGCTCGTGCAGGGTCCGGGCGCCGGCCGCGTCGCGCAGTCGCAGCTGCGGGCCGTCGAGCTCCAGCGCGCTGCCCGGCATGAGCGCCTCGAAGACGTCGACCTCGAGCTCACCGGCCGCCTCCGGGGCCGCCGTGTCCGCGTCCGCGGGCTCCTCGGCCGGCTCGTCGCTGGCCTCATCCCCGCTCGGGGCGTCCTCGACCGCCTCGGGGCCGCGGAGGATGCTGACCGCGGTGGCGTCGGTGAGGTCGGCGACGTGCGCGTCGCCGCCGTCGCCGTCGTGGGTGATGAGCCATGAGGCCGCCTCGTCGGTGACGGTGACGGCGGCCTGCTGCGCGTCCAGCACGTAGGGGCCGTCGCCGAGGTCCTCGGGCAGCGGCAGCTCCGCGTCGTCGTCGGGGGTGGTCCAGCGCAGCTCGAGCCCGTCGCCGTGGTCGACGAGCGCGTAGCCGCCCTCCGGGCCCGCCCGGGACGGGGACGCGTCGGCGCGGACCAGCATCCCGTCCACCGCGGGGATCGTCTGGGTCAGCCGCGGCGTGGGACCGTCGAGGTCGGTGAGCAGCTGCACCGCGTGCCCGTCGACGTGGGTGCCCATCAGCTGCAGCCCGGGCAGCCCGTCGTGGACCCAATCGTTGAGCACCAGCCCCGCGGGTAGCTCTCGCTGCTCCTGCGGGTGGTCCGGCACGGAGCTGTGCATGGTCGTGCCGGCGGGGTTGTCGCCCACGGGCCCCGCGATGCGGCTGAGCCCCACGTAGGCCTCCTCGGCGGCGCGGCTCCAGGCGATCCACTCACCGTCGGGGCTGAAGACCACGGCGGGATCGACGGTGCCGTGTGCCGGGAACTCGTCGACCACGTGGTCCTCCCCGGCCTCGTCGATCACGCCGACGCGGTCGTGGCCCTCGCGCTCGGCGGTGGCCGTGTAGGCGATCTCGAGGTCCTCGCCCGGCGTCGTGCCGGGCCGTGCGGCCACGTCGTGCAGCTCGCCGTCGGGCGCCGGCAGCGGCTGCTCCGACTCCGTGGCGAGGTCGACGAGGACCAGCTCGTCGTCGCGGACGAGCACGAGGTGGCCGGGCAGCTGCTCCGAAGCCGCCGCCGCGCTGACCAGCGGGTCGCGCGTGTCGGCGGGCGGCCCGTCGGCGACCTCGGGCTGCTCCGGGGCGTCGAGGACCATGGGCACCACCGCGAACGCCGCGAGCACCGCCGCGGCGGCCGCCAGCGACCCGGACCACAGCCGCCAGGTCCGCCAGCGCAGGTGCGCCTGCGCGCGGCGGTCGACCTCCTGCCACAGCGCCGGCGTGGGCTCCACGTCACGGGCGCGCTCGGACAGGCTGTGCTGCAGGCGTCGCTCGAGATCCGGCCTCATGCGCCACCCCCCTCGCTCGTGGTCTCCGCCTCGGAGGACAGCAGCTGCTCGAGGCGATCCAGGCCCCGCGAGACCTGCGACTTCACGGTGCCCCTCGAGACCCCGAGGACCTCGGCGGCCTGCTCCTCGCTCAGGTCCTCGAAGTAGCGCAGCACCACGGCGGTGCGCTGCCGGCGCGGCAGGCGCTGCAGCGCCCACCAGACCTCGTCGCGGTCCGCGGCCTGGTCATCGACCCGGCGCACCCCCCGCTGGTCCCCGGTGCGGTGCTGGGCCCGGTCGCGCTCGAGATAGCGCCGCCGCAGCCGCGAGTTGGCCTCGTTGGCCACCGCCCGCCGCACGTAGGCGCCCACGTCGTCGATGCCGCCCTTGCGCCAACGGCGGTAGACCTTCGTGAAGGCCTCGGCCACCACGTCCTCGGCCTGGTCCGGATCGCTCGTCAGCAGGTAGGCCAAGCGGACCGCGCGCCGGTGGTGCTCGTTGAACACGTCGGCGAACTCGCGACGGTCCGCCTCGGCGCGTGGCAGGCTCAGCACCGGTGCCCTCGTGGTCGTGGCGGTCATCGCTCGCGCTCGGTCGGTCCCGTGGGTCATCACCCCCGCCGACCCGCGGCGCGGCGGCCAGGTTGCCCACCACCGCCAACTCGTGCGACGTACGCGCGTACACGTCCGACGCGCGACCACCCAGGGCCGTCACCGGCCGGCGCTACGCTGCCGTCGCGAGCGAGCACAGGCCCGGCCGACGCGCCGTCGGGGACACGAAGGAGCTGCGGATGGCCTCGAGCGGGATCCGTCGGAAGGTCGACGACCTCGGGCGCGTCGTCATCCCCGCGGGGATGCGGCGCACGCTGGGCATCCGCGAGGGCGACGCGGTGGAGGTCACCGTCGAGGGCGAGCGCGTCGTGCTCGCCAAGCCCCGGGACGCGTGCGTGTTCTGCGGCCGCGAGGAGGAGGAGCTCACCGGCTTCCGCGGTCGGCTGGTGTGCCGGGACTGTCTCGCGTCGCTGAGCTCCGTGGACGAGCGGCTGCGCACGACCGCGGCCGCCGGCGGCCCACCCGCGGAGCCCGGTGCGCCGCGGTCGGCGG
>SKLC01000079.1 GCA_007123425.1 Nitriliruptoraceae bacterium | reverse complement strand
GGGCCTGGTGGAGGAGGCGCGGCGACTCCGCGCGCGCCACGGGGCGCCGTCGCGGACCGCCGCGCAGGCCATCGGCTACGCCGAGGCGTTCGCGGTGCTCGACGGGGAGCTCTCCCCGGCGCGCCTGGCCGAGGTCATCGCGACCCGGACCTGGCGCTTCGCAAAGCGCCAGCGCGGCTGGTTCCGGGCCGACCCGCGCTGCGTCGCCACGGACGTCGCGGCGATCCGCCGGCGCTGGGGGTCGGGCTGATCCCGCTGTCACCCGCCGTCTGCTAGACCGGGGACGTGACGTCGAAACCCGGTCGGCCGAAGGGACGTGCGAGCGCGATGCGAGACCAGGTCCAGCTCATCGCCTACGCCGACCGGTTCGGCGGGTCCGTGCGCGGCCTGGCCGACCTGCTCGAGGGGCCCCTGGCGGGCCTGTTCGGCGGCGTCCACCTGTTGCCGTTCTACACCCCGATCGACGGCGCGGACGCCGGGTTCGACCCGACGGACCACACCGAGGTGGACCCGCGGCTGGGCACCTGGGAGGACGTCGCAGCCCTCGCCGGCCGGAGCGAGGTGATGGCCGACCTGATCGTCAACCACATCTCGTCGGCGTCGCGGCAGTTCCGGGACTTCCTGGCGCAGGGCGCGGCCTCGCCGTTCGCCGGGATGTTCCTCACCTTCGATCGGGTCTTCCCCGACGGCGCGACCGAGGACGACCTGCTGCAGGTGTACCGCCCGCGGCCCGGCCTGCCGCTGACCGACGTCACGCTGCGCGGCGGCGGCCGCCGGATCATGTGGACCACGTTCACCAGCGCCCAGATCGATCTCGACGTCGAGGACCCCACGACCGAGGCCTACCTGGGCTCGGTCCTCGACCGGCTCGCCGCGGCGGGGGTGCGCATGGTCCGCCTCGACGCGGTCGGCTATGCGGTCAAGACCCCGGGCACCACCTGCTTCGTCACGGAGGAGACCCACCGGTTCATCGAGCGCCTGCGCTCCTGGGCCGCGCGACGTGGCATGGAGGTGCTGGTCGAGATCCATGCGCACTACGAGCAGCAGGTCGCGATCGCGGCGCGGGTCGATCGCGTCTACGACTTCGGGCTCGCCCCCCTGGTGCTCCACGGGCTGTTCACGGGCGACGCGCAGCCGCTGCAGCGCTGGCTCGAGATCCGGCCCACGAACGCCGTGACGGTCCTGGACACCCATGACGGGATCGGGGTGCGCGACGTCGGGCCCGACGCCACCGACCGCGGACGCCCCGGGCTGCTGGGGGAGGCCGAGATCGATGCGCTCGTGGAGCGGATCCACGACAACACCGGCGGCGACAGCCGGCGGGCGACGGGCGAGGCCGCCTCCAACGTCGACCTCTACCAGGTGAACTCGACGTACTACGACGCCCTGGGCCGCGACGATCGCGCCTACCTGCTGGCGCGGCTGCTGCAGCTCTTCGTGCCCGGGGTCCCGCAGGTCTACTACGTCGGCCTGCTGGCCGGCCACAACGATCTTGATCTGCTGGCAGCCACCGGCATCGGGCGGGACATCAACCGCCACCGGTATGCGCCGGAGGAGATCGACCGGGACCTGGCGCGAGACGTGGTGCGGCGACAGTGCGCGGCGATCCGGTTCCGCAGCGCCCATCCGGCCTTCGGGGGCCGGTGCACCCACAGCTCGTCGGGACCCGGAGAGCTGACGTTGGGCTGGCAGCACGAGGAGCACGAGGCGACGCTCGTGGCCGACCTCGCCTCCCGACGGTTCTCCCTGACCTTCACGGGGGCCGATGGCCGGCGCACGGTGACCGACCTCGACGACCTCGACGACCTCGAGGAGGGCACCCGTCGGTCCTGACGGGGCCGGCCGGCGCCCCGGTGCCTCGTCGACGTCCACGGGCGGGGCGAGCGGGGCGGGCGAGCCGCACGCCGAGGACGTTGGATCATGGCCCCCTCGGATCTGACTAATTGGAGTTTTTCGTATGCGTTGAGTCATCTTCGCCTAGGCTCATGTGCACATCGTCGGCCGCGCGAGGGAGATCGTGGAGCGCGAGATCCCGGTGGCGTCCCGCCGCCGTCCGTGGCCCGGGCCCCGGGCCTGGGCCCGCGACACCGTGCGGGCGTCGGTGGTCACCTCCTCGCCGGTCGCCGGGGGGCTCCTCGCCGGTGGTCTGGCGGCCTCGTGGCTGGCCACCCACCTGGCCGGCGGCGCGGACCAGCTGGTGCCCCACCTGTTCTACGTGCCGATCCTCTTCGCCGCCGCCCGCTTCGGAGCCGGCGCGGCGCTGGTGACCGCGCTCGCCGCGGGCGTCCTGGCGGGGCCTCTGACCTACGTGGACGTGACGGCGGCCAGCACGCAGGAGGGGGCGCGGTGGGTGACACGCGCCGTGTTCTTCGTCCTGATCGGCCAGCTGATGGCGCTGCTGGTGCGCACCTCGCTGCCCGGGCTGGGCGACGAGGTGCGTCGCCTGCGGGAGGAGCGCGACCTGCGGCGTGGCCTGGCCCAGGGGGAGCTGTTCCTGCAGTACCAGCCGATCGTGGCCACGGGCACGCAGCGCGTGGTGGGCGTCGAGGCCCTCGTGCGCTGGCGCCATCCCGAGCGCGGCGTGCTCGGTCCCGGGGCGTTCCTCCCCCTGGCGGAGCGCTCCGAGCTCATCGAGGAGGTTGGCGGCTACGTGCTGGAGACCGCCTGCCGACAGGCCTCGGCGTGGGCGGAGGTCTCCACGCGCGCGGGACGGCAGCCGTGGTTCGTCTCGGTCAACCTCTGCGGCCGCGAGCTGGCCTCGCCGCGGCTCGTGCAGCGGATCCGCCACGGCATCGAGGACAGCGGGCTCGCGCCCGCCAACCTGTGCGTGGAGATCACCGAGAGCGCCCTGCTCGAGGAGCGCCCCGACACCGTGGCGGAGCTCCACGAGCTGCAGCGGCTGGGCGTGCGGGTGGCCGTCGACGACTTCGGCACCGGCTACTCCTCGCTGGCCTACCTGCGGTCCTTCCCCATCGATCTGGTCAAGGTCGACCGCACGCTGACCGTCGACCTCGACGACGATCCGGAGGCGCAGGCGCTGGCCGGCGGGGTCGTGCAGCTGTGCCGCGTGCTCGGGGTCGGCGTGGTCGCCGAGGGCATCGAGGTCTCGGCCCAGGGCCGTCGCGTGGCCGACCTCGACTACGACCTCGCCCAGGGCTTCCACTACGCCCGCCCGATGGACGGCGACGCGCTCACCGACCTCCTCCTGCACCACCCCACCGACCGGCTGCCGCTGGAGGTCTCGTCGAGCTGAGCGCACGCCGCCGGCTCGCCCGCACGGCCACGCCCCGGGACGCCAGCGGGCGCGTACGCTGGCGGCCATGCGGTTCACCAAGGCCCACGGCACGGGCAACGACTTCGTGGTCCTCCCCGACCTGGAGGACCGACTCGAGGTGTCCGACGCCCTCGTTCGTGCCCTGTGCGATCGCCGGCACGGGCTCGGCGGCGACGGGGTGCTGCGCCTCGGTGCCCCGCCCGAGGGGGCCCATGTCTTCATGGACTACCGCAATGCCGACGGGACGGCCGTGGAGATGTGCGGCAACGGCGTCCGGGTCACCGCCAAGCACATGGTCGATCACGGGCTGGTGGGCGCCGACGCCGACGAGGTGCGCGTCGCCACGCGGGCCGGCGTCAAGCCGGTGCAGGTCGAGCGGGACGCGCAGGGTCGCCTCCAGCGCGCCACCGTCGACATGGGGCCGCCCGTCCTCGAGCCCAGCGCCGTGCCCTTCGTCGCGGACGCGGCGGCGGGGCCGGCGCTGCAGCACGAGGTCGTCGTGGACGACACCCCGGTGCTGCTGAGCGCGGTGTCGATGGGCAACCCCCACGCGGTGCTCGAGGTCGGTGCGACGTCCGCTGCGCCCGTCACCTCGCTCGGGCCGCGCCTGGAGCACCATCCCCGCTTCCCCAACGGGGTCAACGTGGGGTTCGCCCAGGTGCTGGGCGACGACGAGATCCGGCTGCGCGTGTGGGAGCGCGGCGTGGGCGAGACCGCCGCCTGCGGCACCGGCGCGTGCGCTGCGGTCGTGGCGCTGCAGCGGCGCGAGCGGGTCGGCGAGCGGGTGGAGGTGCACCTGCCCGGGGGCACCCTGACGATCACCCACGAGCCCGGCGGCACGGTCCTGCTGGCCGGCCCCGCGGTCGAGGTGGCCCACGGCGACCTCGACGCGGCCTGGCTCGCTGCGAGCGCGACGAGGGAAGGCAGCCGACCCTGAGCTCCCAGGACGACGGGCACGTCGAGGGCGAGGCGCCGCTGCGCCGCTCGGAGGAGCGGCGGCTGCGGCGTGAGGTCATCGAGGAGGGCGCCCCGCGCGAGGGCGTCGACATCATCCGGCCGGTCGAGGCCGCGGTGATCGTCGGGGTGCAGCTGCCCGGCGTCACCGTCGCGGAGGTCGAGGCCTCCCTCGATGAGCTCGAGGCGCTGCTCGACACCGCCGGGGCCGAGGTCCTCGACCGCGTGATCCAGCGACGGGACGCGCCCCATGCCGCGACCTACATCGGGCGCGGCAAGGTCGGCGAGCTCCGGGACCTCGTCGCCGAGGTGGGCGCCGACGCGGTCGTGTTCGACGACGAGCTCTCGCCCGCGCAGCAGCGCACCCTGGAGGAGGGCGTCCGCCAGAAGGTGCTCGATCGCACCATCGTGATCCTCGACATCTTCGCACAGCACGCCACCAGCCGGGAGGGCAAGGCGCAGGTCGAGCTCGCCCAGCTCGGCTACCTCCTGCCGCGCCTGCGTGGCTGGGGTACGGCGCTGTCCCGACAGGCCGGCGGGCGCGCGGCCGGGGGCGTGGGCATCGGAGGGCGCGGGCCGGGGGAGACGCAGCTCGAGGTCGACCGGCGACGGATCAACCGGCGCATCACCAAGCTCAAGCGCGACCTCGAGGGCTATGAGCGCATCCGCCGCACCAAGGCCGCGGAGCGGGAGCGCTCGGGCGTCGAGGTCGCCGCGCTGGTGGGCTACACCAACGCGGGCAAGTCCTCGCTGCTCAACCGGCTGACCGGCGCGGACGTGCTCGTCGAGGACCGGCTGTTCGCCACCCTGGATGCGACCGTGCGCCGGTTCGAGCTCGACGAGGGCGGCCGCGACGTGGTGCTGACCGACACCGTGGGCTTCGTGCGCAAGCTCCCCCACGGTCTGGTGGAGGCCTTCAAGTCCACCCTCGAGGAATCGATGGACGCCGACCTCCTCCTGCACGTCGTGGACGCCTCCCACCCCGAGGCCGAGGCGCAGGTGGTGGCCGTGCGGGAGGTCCTGGAGGAGATCGGCGCCCAGGACGTGCCCGAGCAGCTCGTGCTCAACAAGGTCGACGCGGCCGACCGCGCCACCGTGGACGCGCTGGCGCGCCGGCTGCACACCCAGGCCGGACAGGAGCCGCTGGTGGTCTCCGCGGCCACCGGCGAGGGGCTCGAGGACCTCCGGGAGCGCCTGGCCCACCGGTTGCCCTCGCGACGCCTGCGCGTGAGCGCCCACGTGCCCTACGAACGCGGCGATCTCGTCGCGCTCGCCCACCGCCGCGGCACGGTCGTCAAGGAGACCCACGACGAGACCGGGACGGAGCTCATCGCCGACGTCGACGAGGACGCGGTCCTCGAGCTGCGGGACTACCTCGACGTCGACCCCTTCGCGCGTGAGCCCGAGGAGTGGGAGCGCGACTCGTAGCCGCCGTCGACGCGCGCCGCGGATCGGAGTAGCGTGACTGCGCGGACGTCCCGACGCGGGACGCGTACGGAGAGGGAGAGAGCATGACCATCAGCGAGACGCGACCGGGCACACAGCGCTCCGGGTTCCACTCGATCGTGGAGGGCGGACTGGACTTCGGCGCCCTGCCGATGCGGCTGTTCGTGCAGGGCAACCAGAAGTTCTGGGACCCCTCGCAGATCGACTTCTCACAGGACGCCGAGCACTGGGGCCTGCTCGACGCCGACCAGCAGGAGGGCGTCGCCGGGCTGGCGGTGCAGTTCCTGATCGGCGAGGAGGCCGTCACCGAGGACATCCAGCCGTTCATGCAGGCCATGGCCGCCGAGGGCCGCCTCGAGGACGAGATGTACCTCACCCAGTTCGCGTTCGAGGAGGCCAAGCACGTGGAGGTCTTCCGGCGCTGGTTCGACGCCGTGGGGGCCAAGCACGACCTGCACTACCTGCTCGACCAGGTCGACGGTGGCCGCACGGAGGACAACTTCAGCTCGATCTTCACGCGGATCCTGCCCGAGGCCATGGGACGGCTCGTCGACGACCCGGGTCCCCGCGCCCAGATCCGCGCGAACGTCGTCTACAACCAGTTCGTCGAGGGCACGCTGGCGCTCACCGGCTACTGGGCCTGGACCACGATCCTGGATCAGCTCGGCGGGCTGTTCCCGGGGATGCGCGAGCTGGTGCGCCTGATCTCGCGCGACGAGCGTCGGCACCTGGCCTGGGGCACCTACAACATCCGTCGGCACGTCGCCGCGGACGACGCGATGTGGGAGGTGGCCAAGGCCGACCTCGACGAGATGATGGAGCTGATGCGCGTCCGCCACGAGCTCGAGATGGCCGACACCTCGCCCGAGGCCGAGGCGGACCGCCAGCGCGCCCGCGACCTGGGGGTGGGCCCCGAGGCCGCATGGGAGTACCAGGTCGACCGCCTGCAGCGCCGCTACGGCGCCATCGAGAGCGCCCGCGGTGCCTCCGCCTCGTCGATCGAGCACGACCTCGAGGAGGAGGACGAGGGCGACGCCGCCGGGTACGCGAGCCTGGTCGACTAGGCGAGGGCTCGGGCCGGCCGTGCCGGGCGGAGGGCGGGGTCCGCGCGACCCGGGTCCGCCCGCAGCCGGCCCGGCCCACGCCGGCGCACTAGGATTGCGTTCGATATCCGAAGCGTCTCTTTCCGGCCCCTCCAGGAGAATCCGCATGCCCCCACAGCCCTTCAACCTCGACGACTTCGGTGGCGACGCGTTCGACCTCAGGATGTCGGAGGAGGCGCGGCCGCTGCTGGACAAGGTCAAGACCTTCATCGCCGAGGAGGTGGACCCCATCACCGAGGAGTTCCACCGCCTGGGCGAGGGTCGCGAGGACCGCTGGTCCTACGCGCCGGGCCAGCTCGAGCTGCTCGAGGGCGTCAAGGACAAGGCCAAGGCCAACGGGCTGTGGAACTTCTTCCTGCCCGACGCCGAGACCGGCGAGGGGCTGAAGAACCTCGACTACGCCTACATCGCGGTGGAGCTGGGCAAGAACCGCCTGGCCTCGGAGACCATGAACTGCTCCGCGCCCGACACCGGCAACATGGAGGTCCTCGAGCGGGTGGGCACACCCGAGCAGAAGGAGCGGTGGCTCACCCCCCTGCTGCGGGGCGAGATCCGCTCCGCGTTCGCGATGACCGAGCCCGACACCGCCTCCTCGGACGCGCGCAACGTCAAGACCCAGGCCGTGCTCGAGAACGGCCAGTGGGTCATCAACGGCGAGAAGTACTACATCTCCGGGGCCGGTGACCCGCGCTGCAAGATCATGATCGTGATGGTGCAGACCAGCCCCGACGCGCCGCCGCACCAGCAGCAGTCGCAGATCCTGGTGCCGATCGACACCCCCGGCGTGGAGATCCTCGAGGGCATGGAGGTCTTCGGCCGCGACGACGCGCCGCACGGCCACATGCACATCCGCTTCACCGACGTGCGGGTGCCCGAGGAGAACATCCTGCTGGGCGAGGGCCGCGGATTCGAGATCTCACAGCTGCGGCTCGGGCCCGGTCGCATCCACCACTGCATGCGCGCGATCGGCGCGGCCGAGCGGGCGCTCGAGCTGATGATCCAGCGCGGCCTGTCGCGCGAGGCCTTCGGCAAGCCGCTGATCGCGCTGGGCAAGAACACCGAGTGGGTCTCGCGCGCCCGCATCGAGATCGAGGCCTGCCGGCTGATGACGCTGCGGGCCGCGAAGGCGATGGACCTGATGGGCAACGCGGAGGCGCGCGCCTGGGTGTCCGCGGTCAAGGCGATGGTGCCCGAGAAGGTCTGCGAGATCATCGACCAGGCGATCCAGATCCACGGCGCCACCGGGGTCTCGCAGTGGTCGCCGCTGCCGGAGATGTACACGGGCATGCGCACCCTGCGCCTGGCGGACGGGCCCGACGAGGTCCATCACATGGTGGTGGGCCGGGCCGAGATCTCGCGCCACCGCCGTCCGGTGGGCTGACGAGGCTGCGCGGTCGGTCGGCCACGAGGGCGTCCGGTCCCGTGGCCGGACGGCCGCAGGTGGGCGAGCGGTGACCTCGTGGGCCGTCCGATCGCGCGACCCGGCCGGATGACGTGGCCACGTGCGGCCCCGAGGTGCCCTTTGGTCCCCTCCACGGGAGCCGGAGGCCTCTGAGGGTTCGCGGCCGGGGACGGATGATGAGGGGTGTGAACCCCTCGGCTCCGGAGGACGCTCATGGCCACGAGCATTCCCGTCGTCCGCTTCGACGAGACCAGCAAGCACTTCGGGGAGGTGGTGGCGCTCGACAAGCTGACCCTGGAGGTCGGCGAGGGCGAGATCGTCGGCCTCCTCGGCCCCAACGGCGCCGGCAAGACCACGACCCTGCGGACGCTGCTCGGGCTGATGAAGCCCACCTCCGGGCGGGCGGAGATCTTCGGGCTCGACGCGTGGTCCGACCCCATCGCCGCACACCGGCAGCTGGCCTACATACCCGGCGAGTTCCATGTGTGGCCGCAGCTGACGGGCGGTCAGATCCTCGACCTGCTCGGCGCGGTCTCCGGGGGCTACGACGCCGCCTACCGAGACGAGCTCGTCGAGCGGTTCAACTTCGATCCCTCGAAGAAGGGCCGCAGCTACTCCAAGGGCAACCGCCAGAAGATCGCCATCATCGCCGCGCTGATGACTCGCGCGCCGCTGCTGGTCATGGACGAGCCCTCCAGCGGGCTCGACCCGCTCATGGAGGCGACGTTCCAGGACTGCCTGCGGGCCGCCAAGGCGCGCGGGCAGACGATCCTGCTCTCCAGCCACATCCTCTCCGAGGTCGAGGCGGTCTGCGACCGCGTCGCCGTGCTTCGACAGGGGGTGCTGGTCGAGCACGGCACGCTGGCCGACCTGCGCCATCTGCACGCGCACACCGTCGAGGCCACCTACGTCGGCCAGCCACCGATCCTCGACGACGTCGCCGGCATCGAGGACGTCTATGTCCAAGACGGCGTGATCCGGCTGCAGGTCACCGGCTCCACCGACCCGCTGCTCAAGGCCCTGGCCGAGGCCGAGGTGCCCTCGCTCCAGATGCGCGAGCCCTCCCTGGAGGAGCTCTTCCACGCCTTCTACGACGAGTCCGAGGACGTTCCCGCCGGCACGGCCGGCTGACGCCCCTCCCGGGCAGCAAGGAGCAGCGGCCATGGCCATCACCCTGCACCGTCGGCAGCCCGAACGGCCCCTGGCCGTCACCGACGCCGACCAGCCACTCGTCATCGAGGCCCGTTCGCCGGCTGCGGTCTGGTGGCGTACCTACGTCCACAACCTGCGGTTGCTTCGCAATGGCGCCGTCGCCTGGATCGTCGGGCTCGCCGGCATCAGCTGGGGCGTGGCGGTCACGTTCGAGGACCGCTACGCCACCCCCGAGGAGCTCGCCGCGTTCGCCGAGTTCGAGGGCGTGCCCGCCTTCGAGGCACTGCTCGGCCGGCTCGTCGGCCTGACCACCCTCGAGGGCGGCGTGCTCTCGCGCTGGGGCATCTTCGGCGTGCTCGCGGCCATCTGGGGCATGCTCGCCGCTGTGCGGCTCCTGCGACGTGCCGAGGAGGCCGGGCACCTCGAGCCCCTTCGGGCCGGTGCCGTCTCGGCCCGCGGGCTGCTGTCCTCGGCGCTCGCGGCGATGGCTACCGTCTTCGCCCTCTTCGCCGTCGCGATCGGTGCGACCCACACGGCGGCGGGGATGGACGCGGCCACCTCCTGGGCGCTGGGCGGGGCCGCAGCCCTCGTGGCCGCCACGTTCGCCGCCGCCGGGGCGCTCGCCTCCCAGCTCACCCCCAGTCACCGACGGGCCACCGGCCTGGTCGGGATCTTCCTCGGTCTCGCCCTGGCCGTGCGCATCGTCGCCGCCGCCAGCGCGACCCCCGAGTGGGTCTGGTGGGCCACTCCGCTGGGATGGCTGGGCTTCCTCCACGAGCTGGACCAGGCCCGCACCGCCGTGTTCCTCGCCTACCTCGGGCTGCTGGCGGTGCTGGTGGCCGTCACCTACCTGCTCGCCGACCGTGACCTGCACGCCGGCCGACTGGCTGCCGGCACCGATGTCGTGACGGGCGCGCGACGTCCGGTCACCGGCCAGCTGGACCTCGCGATTCGGCTCACCGCCGGGCCGGCGCGGACCTGGGGACTGGTGGCCGGCCTCGTCGCGCTCGGCTTCGGCCTGCTCGCCCGTGACTTCAGCGTCGCCGTCGCCGACCTCGAGACGATGGCCGAGCTGACGGCCATGCTCGGGTATCCGGCGATGGACACGCCCGAGGGAGCCCTCGGGTTCGCCTTCTCGTGGGTCGGGATCGTGCTCGCGGTGTTCGCCGCCGGGCAGGTGGTCGCCGTCCGCGACGAGGAGGCCACCTGGCGCATCGAGCACCTGCTCGTGCGGCCCCTTGGGCGCATCCGGTGGCTGGTCACTCGCATCGTCGTCGCGGCAGCAGCCATCGTGCTCGCGGCGCTGGTGGCCGGGGTGCTCGGCTGGCTGGGAACCGCGCTGGTGGGAGCCCCGGTCGCCTTCACCGACGGACTGCTGGCCGGCATCAACATGATCCCGATCGCCTGGCTCGCCCTCGGGGTCGGAGTCGCCGTCGTGGGGCTGGCCCCACGGCTGACCGCCCCCGTCACCTACGCCCTGGTGGTCGGCGCCTACCTGCTGGACTTCGTGGGCGGGATGCTCGAGCTGCCGGAGGCCGTCCTCGACCTCAGCCCGTTCCGCCACCTGGCGGCGGTGCCGGCGGCCGACGTGAACGTGGGCGCCGCGCTGGTGATGGTGGCCGTGGGGCTGGCAGGCGTCGTGGTCGGCGCCGCGGCCTTCCGCCGGCGGGACCTGAAGGAGGCATGACCGAGCAATGGACGCCAAGCCTCGGCGCGGTGGTCGGCGCCGGGGCTCCACGTCCCGGCCGGATCGAGCGCATGGCAGAGTCGCGGTGCAGGGCATCCCCCGCCCAGGAGGACGAACCTCGATGAGCACCTCCCATCGGTCCCCGGATCGCGGCCCGAGGCGTGGCCGGAAGCGTCGTGCCCCGTGAACGGCGACAGCGCGACCGGTCCGCTCGGCGAGGTCACCTGCGTGCGCGGGGAGATCTTCGCGGTCTCCGCCGCGTCGGGCGACATCCTCCGGGGCGAGGACCACGGCGTCTACGTGCGGGACACCCGCGTCCTCGATCACGTGGAGGTCGTCGTGGACGGGGTGCGTCCGCGACCGTTGCGGGGCGAGCTCACCGGACCTGCGAGCGCCGCGTTCCAGTCCTACGTTCCCGTGCCCCACGCCGGCGCGGACCCGGTGCTCCTGATCGACCGTCGGCGCGTGATCGAGAGCTCGCTCCACGAGGAGGTGCGCCTGGCCAACCGTGGCCGCATGCCCCTGCACGTCGAGGTGGGTCTGCGGGTCGGCACCGACTTCGCCTACATCTTCGATGTCCGCCACCACCGGTCGCGTACCCCGCTTCCGCCGCTTGCGGCCCCGGGCGGGGTCCGGTTCCTGCGCGAGGACGCGGTCGACGAGGTGGTGCTGACCACCAGCCCCCCACCAGAGCGGCGCGAGGGGGCGCTGCTCGTGGTCCCCGTCGCGGTCCCAGCCGGGGGCACCGCCCGAATCTGCCTCGACCTCGTGGCTCGTGACGTCTACGGCATCGTGCGCCCCGATCGTCGCTGTGCGGCGCTGGACCCACGCTCGCAGCTGCCCGAGCGCGGCGGCCGACCTCGCCGCGTCACCATCGAGTGCGCCGATCACCGGTTCCAGCGCCTCGTCGAGGGCAGCCTCGATGACCTCGACGCGCTCACGCTGACCGACCCCGAGGAGCCCACCGACCGCTTCTGCGCGGCCGGGAGCCCCTGGTACCTCACCCTGTTCGGCCGGGACTCCCTGTGGGCCGGGACGATGGCTGCACCCGTCGACCTCGACCTGGCGGGCGGCACGCTGCGCACCCTCGCGCGGCGCCAGGGATGGCGCCACGATCCCGAGACCGAGGAGCAGCCCGGCAAGATCCTGCACGAGATCCGCCGCGGCAGCCTCACACACCTCGGCGACCTGCCACCGAACTACTACGGCTCGGTGGACGCGACCCCGCTGTTCGTCGTGCTGGCCCACGAGGCCTGGCGCTGGGGCCTTGTCGACACCGAGGTCGCCGCGCTCGTCCCGCACGTCGAGGCGGCGCTGGGGTGGCTGCGCGACCACAGCGACCCTGACGGCGACGGGTTCATCGAGTACCGCAAGGAGAGCGCGCGGGGCCTGGACAACCAGGGGTGGAAGGACAGCGAGGACGGCATCCAGTTCGCCGACGGCCGGCTCGCCCAGCCGCCGATCGCGCTCGCCGAGGTCCAGGGCTACGCCTACGACGCGGCACGTCGTGGGGCACAGCTGCTGGAGCGCTTCGGTCGTGCAGGGGCCGAGGAGTGGCGCACCTGGGCGAAGGAGCTGGCCGACCGGTTTCGGGCCCGCTTCTGGGTCCACGATGAGCGCGGTCCCTATCCGGCCGTGGCCCTCGACCGCGACGATCAGCCCGTGGACGGCGTGGCCAGCAACATGGGCCATCTGCTGGCAACCGGCATCCTCGACGACGACGAGACCGCGCTCGTCGCCAACCGGCTCACGGGGGCGGCGATGGCCAGCGGCTGGGGGCTGCGCACGCTCGCGGACACCAGCGCAGGCTTCAACCCCGTGAGCTACCACCTCGGCTCGGTGTGGCCCCACGACACCGCGATCGCCGCCTGGGGCCTGGCCGTCACCGGGCACGCGGAGCCCACCGCCATGCTCCTTCGACAGCTCGTGGACGCCGCACCCGAGTTCGACTACCGGCTGCCGGAGCTGTTCGCGGGGTTCGCCCGGGCCGACGTGCCCTTCCCCGTGCCCTATCCGTCGGCATGCCGGCCCCAGGCCTGGGCCGCCGGCGGTGCGCTGCTGCTGCTGCGGGCGTGTCTGCGTCTGCAGCCCGCCATCCCCGATGGCCGGCTGATCGTGGCCCCGCTGCAGCCCCCGCCGTTCCGTCGCCTGGAGGTGTACGGCCTGCCGGTCGCCGGGCGTGACCTGGACCTGCGCATCGATCGCGACGGTGAGCTCGACCTCGACGTGCACGGTGAGCCGCTCGACATCGAGGTGCTGCCCGGCGACGTGTCTCTGACCGGCCTGACCGGCTGAGACGGACCACCCTGGCTCACCGCAGCGTGCGCAGATGCTCGACGGGGCCCTGGATGCGAATGCGATGCCGGGGCACCGGGTTGTCGTCCAGCTGGCTGACGTGGCACGACATGGCTGCCAGCTGCCGGGTGCGATCCACCGTCAGCCGGTGGGTCAGGCTCGGGTCCTCGCGTCCGACGAGCTGCACGCCGGTCTCCTCGTCGAGGCGGTCGGCGACCGCGCGGGAGAGCGCCCAGGCCAGCACCCGCGCGTCGAGGCGCTCGGCCGCGGCCAGGGCCGCGTCGGTGGCTCGCTGATGGTCGGGATGGCCGGTGACGCCACCGTGATCGAAGACCAGCAGCGTGTCCGCGTCCCGGGCCGCCGCCAGCACCTCGTCGGCCAGCGTCGCCAACGGGACCGTCGCCAGGTGCCCGTCAGGGTGGTCGCCCAGGGTGACCCGGCCGATCCCCAGCACTCGGGCGGCGCAGCCCAGCTCCCGTCCACGGCGCGCACCGAGATCCCGGCCGGCCCCCAGCGTCGAGGCCTCGCCGAGGGTGAGGCAGAGCAGCTCCACCGGCACGCCCGCGTCGACGAACGCGGTGATCAGCGCCCCGAGGCCGAAGGTCTCGTCGTCCGGATGGGCGCAGACGGCCAGGACCCGTCCCGCCCGAGGCAGTCGACGTGAGAGCGCAGGATCGGCCGGGGTCGCCGGAGGGGTGGCGACCCCGGCCTTGCCGGGATCGCCGGACATCAGGACGCCACGTCCTCGCGGAACTCCTGGAAGGCCCGCCAGGCGGTCGGTGCCATGGTCGACGCGGGGCCGCCGGCCATGAGCAGGGCGACGCCCAGTGCCTCGGCCATCTCCTGCTCGGTCGTGCCCAGGCGCGCCGCGGCCTTGGCGTGGTGGGCGATGCACTCCTCGCAGCCGTGCGTGACCGCGATGGCGACCGCCATGGCCTCCTTGATGCGGCCGGAGATCTCCCCGTCGGCGACCGCTCCCTGTGCCATCTGCAGGAAGCCGCCGTAGGTGTCGGGGATCCGCTTGCGCAGCTCCCGGGTCGGGGGGCCGAGCTCGCGCAGTCGTTCGTGGAAATGGCTCATCTCGTGCTCCTCGTCGTGTCCGGCGCAGGCTCGCGGTGTCGACGGCGGGCTCGTGGCCCCTGCCGGCGGCCGGTCGGATCGGCCGCGTCGCCGTGGTGCGCAGTCAATCCCCGGGGCCACTGCGCCAGGCAGAGCCGAAGGGCCCGCACGGGTGGGACGAACGGGGGGCCGGCTCAGACCACGGGCCGCAGGCGGCGTCTGACCGCCTTCTCGAGCTCCACCGTGACGAACACGCCCGTGGACGCCACCAGCACGACGGCCAGCTCGAATCCGCTCAGCGGCTGCGTGTGGAACAGCGCCTGTCCCCAGCCGGAGTAGACGACGCCGAGCTGCAGGGCGACAGTGGTCAGGACCGTCGCCAGCAGCGGGATGTTTGTCGTCAGCCCCAGCCTGCGCAGGGAGTCGCGCTCGGAGCGCACCGCCATCGCATGGCCGAGCTGGAGGAGGGCCAGCGACGTGAACACCATCGTCTGCCACGGGCGGCCGACGGCGTGCGCCCACACCCCCAGGCCGAGCGGGAGCAGCCCCATCAGCAGGCCGACCGCGAGGATGTGCTGCCACATGCCGCGGGCGAACACGCTCTGGTCGGGCGGCCGGGGAGGACGCCGCATGACGTCGCGCTCGGCGGGCTCGAGGCCGAGCGCGAGCCCGGGAAGCCCGTCGGTGATCAGGTTGATCCAGAGGATCTGCACGGCGATCAGCGGGAGTGGCAGCCCCACCAGCGGGCCGAGGAGCATCACCCAGATCTCGCCGGTGTTCGACGTCAGCGTGTAGCGCACGAAGCGCTGGACGTTGTCGTAGATGCGCCGGCCCTCGCCCACCGCCGTCACGATCGTGGCGAAGTCGTCGTCGGTGAGCACCATCGCGGCCGCCTCCTTGGCGACCTCGGTGCCGGCCATCCCCATCGCGACGCCGATGTCCGCGGCGCGCAGCGCGGGCGCGTCGTTGACCCCGTCGCCGGTCATGGCGACGATCTCGCCGCGCGCCTGCCATGCCCGGACGATGTCGAGCTTCTGCTCGGGAGTGGTACGCGCGTAGACGGTGATCCGGTCCACGTGGGCAGCCAAGCCGTCCGGACCCGCACGGGCGAGCGCCGCACCGGTCAGGGCCTCGCCGTCATCGGCGATCCCGAGACGCTCGGCGATCGCGGTGGCCGTGGCCGGGTGGTCTCCGGTGATCATCACCGGCGTGATGCCGGCCCGGCGGCAGGCAGCCACCGCCGCCAGCGACTCGGGGCGCGGCGGGTCGGCCATGGCCGCCAGTCCGTAGACCGTCAGGTCGCGCTCGAGCACGGCCGGGTCACCCACGTCGTCGGCCCGTGCCGAGCGCCCGGCCAGCGCCAGGACGCGGTAGCCCTGCGCGGCGTAGGACTCCGCGGCTGCCAGGATCCCCCGGCGGCCCTCGGGGTCGAGCGGCTGGTCGCCCTCGTCGCCGACGACGGCGACCGCGACTGCGAGCACGGCCTCGGTGGCACCCTTGCAGGCCACCACGCCGGTGCCGTCGCGGGCTCGGTGCAGCGTGCTCATGCGCTTGCGGTCGGCGCCGAACGGCGCCTCGGCGACCCGCGGCCACAGGTCCCGCGCCGCGTCCATGCCGGCCTTGGCCGCCAGCGACAGCAGCGCTCCCTCCGTGGGATCACCGCCGATCTCCCAGTCCCCGTCCTCGCCGTCCGGTGGGAGCAGCTGCGCGTCGTTGCAGAGCGCGGCGACCCGGACGAGCTGCCTGAGCGCCGGGATCTCGTCCGCCTCGACAGGGTGGTCGTCGCGCAGCAGCTCGCCGGCAGGCGCGTAGCCGGCACCCGTGGCGGTGACCTCCACGGCCGGTGTCCAGACCCGCTCGACCAGCATCCGACCCTGCGTGAGGGTGCCGGTCTTGTCGCTGCAGATCACCGTGACCGAGCCCAGGGTCTCGACGGCGGGAAGCCGGCGCATCAGCGCGTGGTGGCGAGCCATCCGCTGGGCGCCGAGCGCCAGTGAGATCGTGACCACCGCCGGCAGCGCCTCGGGGATGGCGGCCACCGCGAGGCTCACGGACGTGAGGAACATCACCAGCAGATCCTCGCCGCGGAGCACCCCGAGCGCGAAGACCACGAGGCAGACGACGACCGCAGCCACCGCGAGCCGGCGACCCAGCACGCCCAGGCGGCGCTGCAGCGGGGTTCGCGGGGACTGGTGGGCGCGAAGGAGCCCAGCGATCTCCCCGAGGGCGCTCGCCATGCCGGTGGCGGTCACGACCGCGCGCGCTCGGCCGTGGACGACGGCGGTGCCCTTCAGGGCCATGGTCGGCTGCTCGCCGACCCCGCCTCCGTCACTGGCCCCGATGGCGTCGGGGTCCTTGTCGACCGGGGTGGACTCGCCGGTCAGCGCCGCCTCATCGACCCGGAGGCCGGGGGCGTGGAGGAGCCGGGCGTCGGCCGGCACGAGATCGCCGGCCTCGAGGAGCACGACATCGCCCGGTACCAGGCCGTCGGCCGCGAGCGTGCGGGCCGTGCCGTCCCGCACGACCCGGGCCAGGGGGGCGGTGAGCGACCGCAGCGCCGCCATCGCCTGTTCAGCACGATGCTCCTGGACCGCGCCGATGCCGGCGTTGAGCAGCAGGATCGCGGCGATCACGAGCGCGTCGCGGTGCTCACCGATCGCCAGTGTCACGGCGACGGCGGCGAGCAGCACCATGATCATCGTGTCGGCGAACTGGCCGAGCACGAGGCGCCAGGCCTGCCGGCGTGGCGCCGCCTCGAGCTCGTTGGGGCCCGTGAGCTCCAGCCGACGTGCGGCCTCCGCGCTGGTCAGCCCGGCGTCGGCGTCCACGCGCAGGACGGCGAGAACATCCGCGGCCGGGCGTCCCGGTGCCTCGGTCCGCAGGGTCGCCCAGGTCGCTGCCGGATCCGCCTCGGTGGCGACCACGCTCCGCTGTGCCTCGCCGCGCGTGGGGCGAACGGGCAGGTCGCGGTGCCCACGCACGGTTGCGCCCCCGGGTCGGGATGACATCCCACACGGTCGCGCCCGGACCTGCCGCGCGCCAGTGCCGAAGTGCCCGGCGCCGGCACCATGTGCCACGCGCGGGCGTCGAGCACGAGCAGTCCTCGCCGACGGACCGGCTGCCCGACGGAGCTCACCAGGGAACGACGTCACCCGGGGGTGGCGGGCCGGTCTTGCGGTCGAGGTTGTCCACGCTCTCGGCGGTCTCCTCGAGCAGCTCGACGACATCGCCGAAGTCGTCGCCGAGCACCTGCAGGGTCACGACGAGCTCCTCCATCAGGTCGCGCACATGCACGAAGTCGCCGCGCATCGCGTCGAGGTCGTCGGCGACCCGCCCGAAGTCGTGCTGGATCTCGGGCAGGGCCTCCACCGCTTCCAGGGCCTCGACGGCATCGAGCAGCCGCAGCATGTGCGCCTCGACCCGGACGACCGGATCGGCGACGTCGTCGAGCGCGCCTTCGAAGTCGTCCAGCTGCCCGTGCAGCTCGCCGATGCGCGGGGTGACGTGATCGACGTTCTCGTCGATGCGCCCAACCTCCGGTCGGATGTCGTGGACCACGGGCAGGGTCGACTCCAGGTCGGTCAACAGCGCGTCCACGCGGTCGAGGAACGGCAACGCCACCAGCACGGCGCCGCCCACGAGCGCGATCGTGGTGGCCAGAGCCGTGAGCACGGCGATCGCCCACGCCGGGGTGCCCGGGCGGGGCCTGCCGGCCCCGGAGCCATCGCCAGCGAGGGGCGGCGTGGCCTCGGTCTCGTCGGAGCGGGACGGAGGCTCGGTGGGGGTGCTCATGGCGCCTCCGGGCTCAGCGCGGGGATCAGCAGCTGCTCCAGGAGCTCGCGGAGGTCGCCCTGGGGGGGAGCGAGCACGAGCGTGATCGTCAGGCGCACCAGCCACTCGGCCAGCGCGTGGGCATCGCGCCGCGCGATCTCGCCGCTCGCCATCGCCGCCTCGAGCAGGGGCGCGGCGCCCGCGACGGCACGCTCGATCAGGGTCGGCAGCGCCTGGGTGAGCAGGGGGCCGATGATCTCGGCGTCGTCGGTGAGGACCTTGACGAGGACCGGGTGATGGAGGGCCTGGGCGAGGACCGACTCCACGACCGCGACCACCACCTGCGGCCCCTCGTGCTCGGCGATGACCTCGGGGAGCCCGTCGACGATGAGGTGCAGCTCACGGGCGAGGAGCAGCCGGGCCATCGCGTCCACGTTGCCAGCGCGCCGGTACACCGTGACGCGGGAGACGCCGAGCTCATCGGCGATGTCGGGCACCCGTGTCCGGCTGATCCCGTGGCGGGCGAAGCACCGTGCGGCCGCGTCGAGGTAGGGATCGAGCTCAGGGGCGGGAGGATCGGGCAGCCCGGACGCCGCGCCGTCGGGATCCGACGGCAGGGGATCGCGCGCACCGTCGTGCCGGTCGGGGAGTGGAGGCATCAGCAGCTCGGCGGGGTGGCGGGGTGGTCACGAGCGGCGGCGCGTGGGGGCGCAGCGGCCGCCCCGCATGACGCCCTGTGGTGGTACAAAATAACTAGACCGTTGCATTGTTTCCAACTCTCGGTGCAGCGGTCCCACGAGCCCGGCATCAAGAGCCGAGGCACCGGCCTCCCTGCTCGAGGAGCTGGGCTATGACCTCGCGCAGGGCTTCCTGTACGCCCGCCCCGCGATGGCGCCGGCGATCGACCAGCTGCTGCTGTCCCAAGAGGCGGAGCGACCGGCAGAGGGGCAGGCGCGCCAGATCACCCCTCGCGAATGACCTGCTGCTGCAGGAACTCGTCGAGTCGACGGGTGAAGACGTCGTTGTCATCGCCGGCGACCATGTGCCCGGCACCGCTGACATCGGCCGTGTGGGCCTGCGGCAGCACCGCGAGCAGCTCGTCGATCCCGCGCTGGCTGACCACGTCCGAGTGGCGGCCGTGGAGCACCAGGGTGGGGGCCTGCACCCGGCTGGCGGCCCGGCGCAGCCGCGACTCGTCGACGTCTCGCCGTGGCTCCTCGCCCGCGCTGAGGAAGGCCGGATCCCAGTGCCAGTACCAGCGGCCGTCGTCACCGCGGCGCAGGTTCTTGCGCAGGCCCTCGACGTTGACCGGCCGGGTGCGCTCCGGCGTGTAGGCGCGGACCTCCTCGGCCACCTCCTCGAGGCTGGCGAAGCCGTCGGGCCGGGCCGTCATGAAGGCGCGGATGCGCTCGACCCCCGCCGGCTCGAGACGCGGGACGACATCGACGAGCACCAGCGCCCGGGCGGATCCGGGGTGCTCGCCCTCCACCAGCAGCGAGGTCATGCCGCCGAGCGAGGCGCCCACGAGCACGGGAACCTCGTCGAGCTGGGCGAGGACGCTGCGAAGGTCGGCGACCAGCGCCTCCATGGTGTAGTCGCCGTCCGGTGCCCACTGGCTCTCGCCGTGGCCGCGTGTGTCGAGGGCGAGCGACGTCCAGCCCAGCTCGGCGAAGCGGGCCGCGCTGTGGCGCCACGCGTGGCGGGTCTGGCCCCCGCCGTGCAGGAACAGCAGCGTGCCCCGGTGCGGGAGGTCGTCGGGCGCCCACCGGTCGCCGGCCAGTCGCACGCCCGAGCCCGCGAGCCCGATCCGCTCCCTCACATCCGTCCCTTCGCTCTGCGGCGGCCTGCGGGCACGCCACGCGGGCACGACGCCCCTTGCGCGGCGCCCGATGGTGGCATACGAAGGAGGTAGACCGGCGCAAGGAGCGCAGCGATGGCCGTGAACGGGGCTCGTGGGCGGCGACGCAGGCTCGACGGGGCCGTTCCCGTCGGCTTGGCCCTGATCGCCGTGGGCGTGCTGTTGGCGCTCGACGCCTCCGGGGCGGTCGCTGCCGCTGACGTGCTGGCGGGCTGGTGGCCGGTCGCGGTGGTCATCGCAGGCCTGTGGTGGGGCGTACGCGGGACCCCCCTGGTCGGCGCCGCCGTCGCCGTCATCGGGGGGTTGGCGCTGGCCATGACCCTGGATGTCGTGGACGCGTCCCCGGGGCAGCTGGCGCTGCCCGCGGGGCTGCTGGTCCTGGGCACCGCACTGCTCGAGGCGGGTGCGCGCGTCCGCGCCGCGCGAACCGCGCCGGCGCCCGGACCCGCTCGCCTCGAATCGATCGGGGGCGACGCGAGGACGGAGCACGGCGAGTGGCCGGACGGCGCGCAACCGACCGCGACCGCGGTGTTCGGTGATGCCACGCTGGTCGTCGCCGAGCCCGCTGACGACGGCGACCACCTCGTGGTCACCGTCACCGCGGTGTTCGGCGACGTCGGCGTCGAGGTCCCGGCGGGATGGCGCGTCGAGGACCACGTCACCCGGCTGCTCGGGGACGTCACCATGGCGGTCGAGCAGAGCACCCACCCGGATGCCCCGGTGGTCGCGCTGCACGGCCTGGTCGTGTTCGGCGATGTGCGGGTGCGTCGGACGGACGTCCGCTCGGGGGTGCGATGATGAGCCGTGATGACGTGCGCCCGGCCCGCAGGGCCGTCGCCTCCCTCCAGCGGCCGCTGGCCTCGGGCCTCACGGTGGCCGGCGGTCTGCTGGTGGCCCTGGGCGTGCTGCGCGCCCTGCTGGTGCTCGACGTGGTGCCCGAGGCGGTCGGTGCGGCGGTCGGGACGTGGTGGCCCGTGCTGCTGGTGGCCGTCGGCGTGTGGTCGCTGGGCGCCGGTCGTCGGGTCACGGGCAGTGGGCTGGTGCTGGTGGGCGCCGTGCTGCTCGCCATCACCGCCCTGCCGTCCGGCACGAGGGCCCCGGCGCTGCTGATCGGGCTGGGGATCGTCCTGGTGTGGGGCGCGACCGGGGGGCACCGGTGGCTGCTCGGCGATGCGCGGATCGCGCTGTTCGATGACCTGCGCGCCGGGCACCGCGGTGAACCTGCCGCCCGGTCCTACGTCGCGGTGTTCGGCGAGGCGACCGGCCGGCTCGACACCAGCGCGGCCGCTGAGGGGCTGGTGGAGTGCCTCGCGGTCTTCGGCGACGTCGAGGTGCGGGTCCCGGCCGACCTCGGCATCACGCTCGCCGAGGTGGCCGTGTTCGGTGACGTGCGGCCGCCGGCCGCGCCCACGGGCGCCGTGAGCGCGACCCTGCCCGTGCGGGCCACGTCGGTGTTCGGCGACGTCCGCCTCGTGCGAGAGTGACGCCGCCGAGGCGTGAGGGGCAGTGAGGCCAGGCGTGTGGGGTGTCGCCGGGGCGGCCGTAGGTGAAGGTGTGGTGGGCGTCGCCGTCGCTGATGTCGTCGCGGAGCATCCAGTGCCGATCGAGGACTCCACGCTGCAGTTGCTGCCCAGGCTGGAACTGCCCCAGCCGCGTGCAGGGCACGTGCGATGCGGCGTTGCCGAAGGACGCCGGCAACGGGTCCGCCGACGTTGTCCTGGGGCTCCGTCTCACGTGAGGGGCGCACCTCGCGGGGCCGTCTCGCGAATCCTGGTTCGCTTCTCACCGCTGTGCACTCCGTGCCGCGGGCGCCAACGGCGTCGCGGCCGCGGGCCGTACAGAATCGCCATGCTCACCTGGCTCGGTCCGAGCCTGCTCGAGAGCTCAGCGGGTGTCAGCCCGCACGGCAGTACCCCACGGTCAGGTGCGCTCACGATGTCCTCCATCTTCAGCCGCCGTCGGCGGCATGCCAAGCATGCCCGAAATCTGCGCCGAACTGGGACGGCGCGCACGCACGGCGTACCTCCGTACGGCCCCCGCCGCCCACCTCGTGCATGCCGAGGGACTCCGGTGCGGTCAACCTTGCCGACATGGCCGCCATGGCCGCCGCGACAAGGCCGGTCACTGCGGTCAGCACCCCGCCCGTGTCATGCGGCGTGGGCGTGTACATCCACGTGCAATGCACGCGAGAGGCCGCTTCGGGCGCTTGACCTGCGAGGACGTGCTACCTGGCGGAGGCCCGGAAGTTCTGGGTGATCCACACGGCTCCGTCACCGTCGACGTGCACGCCGATGCCGATCTCGTCGACCTCGTCGGACAGCAGGTTCTCCCGGTGGCTCGGTGAGTCGAGCAGCGCGTGGTGCAGCTCCTCGACCACCCGCTGCACGGGGTCGCGGTGCAGGCGCGTGCGCGGGGGATCGGACCAGGCCACGTTCTCGGCCACCGCACGCCAGCAGCAGATCTGCTCCGGGTGCGCCGGGTTGTGCTCGAGGGCCCGGTCCGCGGCCATCCGCGCCGACCAGTCGGCGGCGACGTCGGCGATGTCGTCGGCCGGCTGCAGCGGTGGCAGGTCGTGGCGGGCCCGGGCGTCGTCGACGAGGGCGTACATCTGCCGGGCCGCGTCGTGGTCCCGGCCGGGCGCTGCGGGCGGGGCGGGGGACAGCACGAAGGCGGTCAGCACGGCGCCGAGAAGCCCGGCCACGGCGATGCTCAGCAGCCTCGTGGTGCTGTCCACCCCGCCTCCCGGTCCGTTCCCGCCTGTGATCGGCACCGCCGGGCGAGGCTGTAGCCGTTGCTCAGATCGGGGTGGCGAGCACGTCGTCGCTGGGCGCCGGGAGCAGCAGCACCTCGTCGTCGAGGCGCAGCGTCCCGGACTCGAGCACCCGCGCCGTCAGCCCGCCGTGCCCTCGCATGGCCTGATAGCCCCCGGCCCCCAGCGCCTCCTCCATGCGCGAGCAGGGATGGCAGTCGCCGGTGCCCTCGAGCACCGCCCCGCCGATGCGAAACCGCCGGTCGCGAAGAACCCGGAGATTGATGCCCCGCACGACGAGGTTGCGTCGCAGCAGGAGGGGATCGATCGGTCCCTGGTCGAGCAGTGCCCCGATGACGGCGAGGTGCTCGTGCTGGATCAGGGTGACGTGACGCCTGCCGTGCGGCTTGGGGGCGCCACGGGCCTTGCGGTCGCCCTGCAGGCCGAGGCCGGCCAGCGCGTCGGCCTGCTCGACGACCTGCATCGGACCGCGCTTGCTGCTGCGCAGGCCGAGCCAGCACAGGCGCCCCGGGCGGGGCACGTCGGCCACGAGGTCTCGGATCGTCTCCATGGGGCGAAGGCTATGGCGTCATCCGCCCGCTCGTACCGTGGGCGAGCCAGGCGAACCGGCGGCACGGCGGACGTCAGCCCACGTTGCGCAGGACCGTGACGACCTTGCCCATGATCGTGGCATCCTGCTCGGCGTCCACGGGGATCGGCTCGAAGCCCGGGTTGGCCGGGTCGAGGAAGACCTCGCCGGACCGGGTCCGGCGGAAGAACTTCACCGTCGCCTCGCCCTCGATCAGCGCGGCGCACATCTCTCCCTGTTCGACCTGAGGCTGCTCACGCACGACCACCATGTCGCCGTCGAGCACCCCGGCATCGATCATGGACTCACCGCGCACTCGCAGCATGAACAGGCGGCCCTCGCCGACCAGGTCGCGCGGCAGGTTGTAGACCGACTCGACCTGCTCCTCGGCGAGGATGGGGCCACCTGCGGCGATCTCACCCACCAGGGGGACCGCGGTGGAGGCCTCGGGCCGCCGATCCAGCGAGGTGATCGGGTCGCGCCCGAGCTCCAGGGCCCGCGGCTTGGTGGGGTCGCGGCGCAGGTAGCCGCGGTCCTCGAGGGTCTCCAGGTGCGCGTGGACCGAGGAGGTCGACTTCAGGCCCACGGCGTCGCCGATCTCGCGGACCGAGGGCGGGTAGCCATGCTCGCTGACGTGGGCATGGATCATCTCCAGGATGCCCCGCTGCCGCTCCGTGAGCGGCTCGTCGAACCGCAGGTGCCGATCCACGTTCTTGACCACGCGTCACTCCTCGCCGCCGCGCCCCGAACGGGCGTTCGTCACGACCGTAGCACCTGGCACCCGGCTCCGCGAACACCCGTTCGCCCTTGACGCCCGAACGCGCGTTCGCTTCACTGGGGAGAGAACGCACGTTCGGGTGTCACAGGTCATCCGTACCGTCATATCGACCGAGGCACCACGACCCGATGTGAAAGGCGCGAGCGATGAGCCCCATGCAGCTGCAGGCGCGAGGCACACAGGCCCGGCCCGGGGCCGCGGTGTACTGGCGTCGGCGGGCCCTCGTCGTGGTCGCGCTGCTCGCGGTGGCGTTCCTGGCCACGGGCTTGATCGGGCGCGTCGGCGCGGAGGCGGAGCTCGAGGACAAGGTGGCGGGGCACGCCATCGTGCAGCCGGGGGAGACCCTCTGGGACGTGACGGTGGCCACCGCGCCTCAGGGCGTCGATCCACGTGACCATCTGCACCGAATCAAGGACCTCAACGGTCTCGCCGGGGGCGAGGTCGAGGCCTGGACGGTGGTGCTGATCCCGGCGCGCTGACCGCCGGTTCCTTCCCCGCAGCACCACCGCTCCAGGTCGGGCGCCTCGCCCGCGGCCTCAGGCGCCCTTCGGCGGGGCCTCCTTGCGCAGCGAGTGCAGCTCCTTCTCGAAGTCCTCGGGTCCCTGGAAGTCCTTGTACACCGAGGCGAAGCGCACGTAGGCGACGGGGTCGAGGTCGCGCAGCTGCGCGAGCACCTGCAACCCCACCTGCTCGGATGCCACTTCCCGCTGGCCCAGGGCCCGCAGGGCCTGCTCGACGGCCAGGGCGGCGCGGTCGAGCTCCACGGGCGCGACCCGGCCCTTGGCCGCACGGTGCATCCCGTTGAGGACCTTGTCGCGCGAGAACGGGGAGACCGTGCCCGAGCGCTTGCGCACGAGCAGCTCGGGCAGCTCCACGCGCTCGAAGGTCGTGAATCGCTCCCCGCAGCCGCGACACTCCCGTCGGCGGCGGATCGCCGCGCCATCCGTGCTCGGCCGGGAGTCGACGACCCGGTCGTCGTCGGTCGAGCAGGTCGGACACCGCACAGGGACGCTCTCGTAGGTCGTGGCGTGAACCTACTGCGCCGGCGGCTGTGCGCGCGAGTGCGGCTGCTGACCGCCCCGACATGCCCCGGGGAAGCGTCCGTCACGCTACGCGCGGCCCGCGGGATAGCGTGGCCGCCATGAACGCGTCCACCCTTCACGCAGGCCCGCCGGGTCTCGGCCTCACCCTCGGCGCCGACGCGCGCGCCGAGGGGGCCTGGCTCGTGCGCGACCTCCACGCTGCGCCCGGCCTCGATGGCCCGCCGGGCGTGCTGCAGGGCGGCTTCGCGACGGGCCTGGCCATCGCCGTCGCGCGACTCGTCGACCATTTCGGCGCGCCGCTGACGCGCCTGGATGCGCGGCTGCACGCGCCCACCCGCCTGGGACGGGACCTGCAGGCCCGCGTGCAGCCGACCGAGACCACCGCGGTCCACCGGGTGCAGACCATGGACGGCGACACGCTGCTCGTCGATGCCGAGGTGGAGCTGGCGGGCCACGACCCGACGCCGCGCGTGTACGACCTCGCCGAGCTCGCGACCGCGCCGCTGGCCGAGCCGGCACCGCGCGAGCTGTTGGCCACCTGCTGGGTCTGCGGGCATCGCCCCACCCATCCACTGGCCCAGCGCATGGTGCCGCGCTGGCACGACGCCGACACCGTCGTCTGCCCCTGGATCGCCGACGACGAGCTCGGCGTCGACGGCGCCATCGACCCCGTGGTGGTCTCGGCGATGCTCGCCTGCCCCACGGCCTGGGCCTCCTTCCGCCACGTGGAGGACCGGGGCGACGAGGTGGGGCTGCTCGCCAACTATCACCTGCGTGTCTTCCGACGCGCCCCCCTGATGGAGCCGCTGCGGGTGGTCGCCCGCAGCGACCGGGTCGACGGCCGGCGCCTGCACACCCGGGGCGCCCTCGTGGACGAGGACGGGATCGTGTACGCGGCCACCTCGGCGCTCTACATCTCGGTGCCGCACCTTCCCGAGACCACGGCGACGTGAGCGGTCAGTCCCTGGTGCTGGTGGCGCTTGCCGGCCTCTACGCCGCGGTCAACGGCCTCAACGATGGTGGGGCGCTGGCCGGTGCCGCGATGCAGGGTGGCCGCCTGCGCCCGCTGGCGGTCATCGGCGTGCTCGTTGCGGCGCTGGTGGCCCTTCCGCTGGCCCTGGGCGCACCGGTGGCGCACACCCTCGCGGCCCGGCTGGTCGACTTCGACGGCGCCGGCGGCACGGTCACGCTCGTCGTCGCGGTGCTCTCGGCGATTGCGGTCACCGGTGCGCTCGCGTGGCTCCGCCTGCCGACCTCGCTGACGCTGGCCACGATCGGCGCGTTCGTGGGTGCCGGCCTGGGCAGCCCGGTGACCGTCGATGCCACCGAGGTCGCCCGCGTCCTGCTGCTCGGTGTCGCGGCCCCGCTGGTGGGCGGGCTGCTCGCCTTCGGATTGATGGCGCTGGTGCGACTGCCGATGCTCGCCCGCGTCGGGCGCGCGGGGCCACGGATGCGCACGGCCACCTCGACACTGGTCGCGCTGGCCTATGCCGCCAACGACGGCCAGAAGATGATCGCGGTGGGCGTGGTCGCCACGGGGGCGGGCGCTGCCGCCGCCGCACGGCCCCCTCCCGGCCTGATGCTGGGCTTGGCGGTGGCCTTCACGCTGGGCACGCTGGTGGGCATGCGCCGAGGAGGAGCCACCTTGGGTCGCGGAGTCGTCGCCGCTCGACAGAGCTATCTCGCCTCGAGCGAGGCCGCCGCTGCCACGGCCGTGGGGGTGACCGGAGCGCTCGGCGCGCCGGTGAGCATCACGCAGTCGCTGGCAGGATCGCTGGCCGGCAGCGGGGTCACCGACGGGCTGCGCCGGGTGCGCTGGCGGCTGGCGTCGCGGCTCATCCTCGCCTGGGTGGTCACCTTCCCGGCTGCCCTGCTCGTCGCAGGCCTCGTGGCCGTCGTGACGCTCCCGGGCGGCTCGTCATGAGCCCGTCACGTCCCTCCTGGTGGAGCGAGCTGACCGGCGCGTCCGACCGGGATGTCGTCGCGTGTCTGCGCCTGCAGCTGACCGTGGCGCAGGAGGCAGCGGCGGTCGCCGCACGGCTGGTGCGCGGCGAGCTGCCGACCGACGAGGCGCGCAGCGCGGCCGCGCGCATCGAGCAGACGGGGGACGAGGCCCGCGACGAGGTGTTCGGCATGCTCTCGCGGCTGCTGACCACGCCGATGGATCGTGAGGACCTCTATCGGCTCTCGCGCTCGCTCGAGAACGTCACCGACAACCTGCGCGACTTCGTCCGCGAAGCCGACCTGCTCGGGATCGACGACGACGACCTGCTGCGCCCCGTGGTCGACGCGGTCGTCGGCGCGCTGGGACGCTTGGCCTCGGCGCTGGGCTCGCTCGACGGGGACCTCGTCGGGGCCGGGCGGGCGGCTATCGACACGCACCGCGAGATCAACGACGTGCGTCGCACCTACCAGCGCAGCCTCGCGGCGCTCTACGAGGGCGAGCTGGAGATGGCCACCCTCAAGCGGCGCGATCTGCTGCGCCGGCTCGACATCGTGGGCCTGCAGCTGGGCGAAGCCGTCGGCGCGCTGTCCGACGGCGCGATGAAGCGGGGACGCTGAGCCGACGCGGCACCGCGCTCGCGCCGACGCCGACTACTCCGGGTCCGTCGAGGTGGGCAGCGCATCCTCGGCACCCTCCGGCACGGCGTCGTTGCCGTCGTTGCGCTCGAGCAGGACCCTGCGGCCGTGGCCGCCGTGCTCGTCCGACCAGTCGTCGACGATCTCCAGCCGCAGGTCGGCGCGCCGCTGCACCCGCGCGCGCCCGCCGCCGGTGACCTCGCGGCTGCCGGGGGCGCGCTCCTCGACGTGGACGAACCGGTAGACGAGCACGTCGCCGTCGAGGATCCCGGCCAGCTCCCCGTCGGTCACGCGCTCGGCGTCGTAGCGCGCGATGGCGCGCCGGCCCTCCTGGAGGAACTTGATGAGGTAGCCGGGCGGCTCGGGGCCCTCGACGGTCTCCTCGATCGAGAACGACAGACCGTGCAGGTCCCAGCCACGATTGCCGGCCCGGTGCCGGCCCGCCTCCCAGTCCGCGCGGGTCAGCGCGTAGCCCCATTCGGAGGCGAACGCGCCGTTTGGCATCTCGAAGGAGTCGCGGTAGCGCGCCTCCATCCGGAAGCCGGCGGCGTTGAAGGCTCGCTGCATCGGCACGTTGTGCTCATGCGCTCGGCCCGTGAGCCGGTTGAGGTGGTCGTGGGCCTGGAAGTGGTGATCGGCCAGCTGGCGCAGCACCTCGCGGCCGGCGCCCTTGCCGCGGGACTCGGGCGCGACCCGGATGGTCATGCGGGCATCCCCCTGGTCGAGCCCCGACACCAGGGCGAAGCCGGCGGGCTCGCCGTCGACGATGATGCCCCAGCCCCAGCGGTCGTCGGAGGCCCACACGCCCTCGTCGAGCTCCGCGGCGAGCTTCTCCACCTCCCAGTCGTGCCCGTGCGCGATCGCCGTGCGTGACCGCTCGTCGACATCGACGACCCACGCGGCGTCCTCGGCGGTGAGCATGCGCAGATGGACCTCTGGGCGCTGGTCCACGAAACCCTCCCGGGTCGGGATCCCCGTCACGTCCTGGTGGACGCCGGCATCTGAACAGGGCGAGCGGCGCTCTCCCACGGCCTCGCCGATGGGCGAAGCATGCCAGACGTGCGGCGTCGCTGCCCGGGGTCCGACGGCCACCGTCCGCAGGCCCCGAAGGTGGTGAGGAAGCCGGCCCCGTGCTCCTAAGGTGTGCGGCGGAGGATGTCGAGCGAGGAGATCGCACGTGACGCTGGTCGGACGCCGGGCGGTCGTGCTGGCCGAGGACGTGCGGGCCGGGCGCTACTCCGCGCGCCAGGTGGTCGAGGAGCACCTCGACCACATCGCGCGGGTCGAGCGACACCTCGGCGCCTACGTGCACGTGCGGCGCGAGGAGGCCCTGCGGGAGGCCGCGGTGGTCGACCTGCGCGAGGACCGCTTCGCCCTTCCGCTGGCCGGGGTGCCGGTCGCCGTCAAGGACGTCGTCGAGGTCCGTGGCGAGCCGACCCGGCATGGATCGCGTGCCACCTCCGAGGCGCCGGCGCGCACCGATCACGAGGTGGTCGCCCGGCTCAGGGAGGCAGGCGCGGTGATCGTGGGACGCACCCGCTGTCCCGAGCTGTCGATCTGGGGGACCTCCGACGACCCCGAGGGGATCGCGGTCAGCCCGTGGGATCCCAGCCGCACCGCCGGGGGATCGTCGGGCGGCTCGGCCGCGGCGGTCGCCGCGGGCACGGTGCCGATCGCGCTGGCCAGCGACGGGATGGGATCGGTGCGCATCCCCGCCGCCGCCACGGGCTGCATCGGCATCAAGCCCGGCGCGGACCTGCTGCCGGTGCTCGCCGACGGGGAGCCCCACTGGTATGGCATGAGCCGCTTCGGGCCCATCGCCACCTGTGTGGCCGACCTCGCGCTCGCCCTCGACGTGATGGCGGGCCGCACGCAGCACCGCGACGTCGCCACGCCCACCGACCGCCTGCGGGTCGCGGTCTCCTGGTCCGCGCCCCTGGCGGGGGTGCCGGTCGGCCGCGCCTGGCAGGAGGCGACGGTGGAGGCCGGGCGGCTGCTGCGCCACCTCGGGCACGAGATCGCCCACGCCGATCCGCCCTACGACCAGGCAGCGATCAGCGCCACCGTCGCGCGGTACCTGCAGGGCCCGGCCCAGGACGTCGCGGCCCTCGACCTCGACGCCGAGCGGCTGCAGCGCCGCACGCGGGGCCACCTCGAGGCCGGAGCGAAGATGGCCGGCGCGATGCCGGTCGAGGCCGCCCAGGCCGAGCGCTGGCGGGAGCAGGTGGCGCCGTTCTTCGAGGACCACGACGTGCTCGTCACGCCGACGCTGGCCCGGACCCCGCCCAAGGCGGTGCGGTGGCACGAGCGCTCCTGGCAGGCCAACATGGCGGCCAACTCCGTGGCGTACCCGTTCACGGGGCCGTGGAACCTGGCCGACCTGCCCGCGGCAGCGGTGCCGCTGGGGTCCCATCACGGCCGGCCCACCAGCGTGCAGGTGGTGGCGGGGCCGGGCCGCGAGGACGTCGTGCTCGGCGTCGCCCAGCAGCTCGAGGCACTGGTCGGTTGGCCGCGCCATGCGCCGGGCTGGCACGTGCCGGTCGAGGGCTCCAGGGCCTAGCGCGTCGGCGCCACCGACCTCAGCCCGTCTCCGGGTCGCGGCGCCCGCGCGCGCGACGCCGACGCGTCCTGCCCTCGTCGGTGGCGCCCCGGCGGCGCTTGCGGGTGGCGACCTGCCGCATCTGCGAGCGCATGTGCGCCATCGGATCCGGCAGCTCGTCGATCTCGCTCAGGGGGCGCCCGAGATCCTCGTCGCGGGAGAGGTCGGGTGGGACGGTGATCACGTTCGCCTCGTGGCGCAGCCGCAGCTCGTTGGCCATGGCCGCGGCCACGGCCGCGACGGGCACCGCCAGGAACGCCCCGATGATGCCCAGCAGCACCGCGCCGGCGGTCAGCGCCGAGAGGATCACCACCGGGTGCAGGCGCACGGCGCGGCGCATGATCACCGGCTGGAGCACGTTGGACTCGAACTGCTGGACGCCGACCACGATCGCCAACGCGATCAGCGCGATCTGCAGGCCGCCGGCGGCCAGGGCGACGAGCACGGCGAGCAGGCCCGTGACGAAGGCGCCGATGACGGGGATGAAGCCGCCGAGGAAGACCAGCACGGCGATCGGGAGCACGGCCGGCACCCCGAGGATCGCCAGGCCGACGCCGATGCCGATGGCGTCGATGAGCGCGATCGCGGCGGTGCCGCGCACGAAGCCCGCGAGGGCGGTCCAGCCGCGCTGCCCGACCGCGCGGAGCGTGTCGCGGTACGGCGGTGGGGTGCGATCGATCATCCAGCCCACGATCTGCTCGCCGTCCTTGACGAAGAAGAACAGCAGCACGATCGCGAGCACGATCGCGGTGATGGCCTGCACGAACAGCGCCGCGCCGGTCAGCGCCTGCTGCGCGAGCTGGCCGGACTGCTCCTGGATCAGGGTGAGTCCCTGATCCAGGAGATCGGCGACCTCGTCCTCGCCCCACCCGAAGTTCTGCTCGAGGAAGACCAGGATCTGCTCGACGCCCTCCTGGACGGTCTCGACGAGCTCACCGATCTCCCGGACGAAGACCGGCACCAGGGCGGCGATGATCCCCGAGACGGCGGCGAGCCCGCCGATGACGGTCATCGAGGCCGCAAGCGCCGCCGGCACGCCTCGACGCTGGAGCGCGCGCGTCAACGGCACGCACAGGGTGGCCAGGATCACCGCGACGATGATCGGCAGCGTGACCAGGTACAGGCGGGTGAGGACGTACAGGATGGCAGTCGCGCCCACCAGGATCACCAGCAGCCGCCAGGTCCAGGCGGTGGTGGTCGCCAGCCACGAGGGGACCCGGCCGTCGTCGGCCGGTGAGCGGGTGCTCGCCCCGGCCGGCTCCTCGAGCCCGCGCGTGGAGTGCCCGCCGTCCTGCTCGCTCACGTGGTGCCGGCCTTCGCTGGTGTGGTGGCGGTGATGCTAGGTCACCGGGCCCGCCGGCCACGCCCTTTGGCTCCGTCTCGAGCGCACCGGACGCCGACCGAGCGGGGCGGTGGCCTGGACGCGAGCGCTCGTCCGGTGCCGCGCAGCCGGTGTGCGATCTGCGCGCTGCTTGCAAGTCGCGAGCAGTGGACGGCGTTGTGGATAAGGAGGGCTGCGGCTGGGGACAGCCTGTGCCCTTCGCTGCGGACGAGCGGTGGAAACACTATATGTAGTGTTCAATGGCTGGAAGGAGCCACCACCGCTTGCGATCGAGCCCATCATTGGCGACCAGGTGGTGCTTGCGTAGCGTCGCCGCACTCGGTTGAGTGGGCCCTCGGATCACACGGTGGTAATTCCACCATTTGGATCCCGCCGCCCGAGTCGAGACGAAGCACCAAGGAGCGCGCACATGGCGGAAACCCCACCGGCAGCAGCCGACATGCCCCACGTCCTCGAGGACGGGGCCGCGACCGCCCTGCGCGTCGAGCAGGCCGGCGGACGAGCCGGCCTGCGCTTCGACCGGTACTTCACGACCCCCGGCGCCCACCCCTACGACGACCTCGAGTGGGAGCTGCGCGACGCGGTCATCAAGAACTGGCGCGACGGGTCGACCTCCTTCGAGCAGCGGGGCGTGGAGTTCCCCTCCTCGTGGTCGATGAACGCCACCACCATCGTCGCCCAGAAGTACTTCCGCGGCACGCTGGGCACCCCGGAGCGCGAGCGCTCGGTCAAGCAGATGATCGACCGTGTCGCCGACACCATCACCGGCTGGGGCATCGACGGCGGCTACTTCGCCGACGACGACTCCGCCGAGGTGTTCAACCACGAGCTCAAGCACCTGCTGGTCAACCAGAAGGCCGCGTTCAACTCGCCGGTCTGGTTCAACGTCGGCGTCGAGGCCGAGCCGCAGTGCTCGGCGTGCTTCATCCTCGCCGTCGAGGACACGATGAGCTCGATCCTCAACTGGTACGTCGAGGAGGGCACGATCTTCAAGGGCGGCTCGGGCGCCGGGATCAACCTCTCGACCATCCGCTCCTCGAAGGAGCAGCTCAAGGGCGGCGGCGAGGCCTCCGGCCCGGTGAGCTTCATGCGTGGCGCCGACGCGTCCGCCGGGACCATCAAGTCGGGCGGCAAGACCCGGCGCGCGGCCAAGATGGTGATCCTCAACGTCGACCATCCCGACGTCGAGGAGTTCATCTGGACCAAGGCCCGCGAGGAGGACAAGGTCCGCGTGCTGCGCGAGGCCGGGTTCGACATGGACCTCGACTCGCCCGACTACGCCAGCGTGCAGTACCAGAACGCCAACAACTCGGTGCGCGTCACCGACGAGTTCATGCAGGCCTTCGAGGAGGGCCGCGACTACGACCTGCGCGCCGTGACCACCGGCGAGGTCGTCGAGTCCAAGTCGGCGCCCGAGGTCATGCGCCAGATCTCCGAGGCGGCTTGGGCCTGCGCCGACCCCGGCCTGCAGTACGACGACACCATCAACGACTGGCACACCTGCCCGGAGTCGGGTCGCATCAACGGCTCCAACCCCTGCAGCGAGTACATGCACCTCGACAACTCGGCCTGCAACCTCGCGTCGTTGAACCTCAAGCACTTCTACGACTACGACGAGGGCCGCTTCGACGTCGACGCCTTCCGCCGCGCCGTCGAGGTGATCTTCACCGCGCAGGAGATCATCGTCGGGCCGTCGTCGTACCCGACCGAGAGCATCGGCAAGAACGCCCGCGACTTCCGTGAGCTGGGCCTGGGATACGCCAACCTCGGCGGCCTGCTGATGTCCATCGGCCACCCCTACGACTCCGAGGAGGGGCGCGCCTGGGCCGGGGCGATCACCGCGCTGATGTGCGGTCACGCCTACCGGACCAGCGCCGAGATCGCCCGGGTCACCGGGCCGTTCGCCGGCTACAAGAAGAACGAGAAGCCGATGCTGCGCGTCATCGGCAAGCACCGTGACGCCTGCGAGGACATCGACCCGCGCCGTGTGCCTGGTGAGCTGCTGGGCGCTGCCAAGCAGTCGTGGGACGAGGCCCTGGAGCTGGGCACCGAGCACGGCTACCGCAACTCCCAGGCCACGGTGCTCGCGCCCACCGGCACCATCGGGCTGATGATGGACTGCGACACCACCGGCATCGAGCCCGACCTGGGGCTGGTCAAGACCAAGAAGCTGGTCGGCGGCGGCTCGATGGCGATCGTCAACCAGACGGTGCCACAGGCGCTGCGCCATCTCGGCTACACCGAGGAGCAGGTCGAGGCGATCACCGCCTACATCGACGAGAACAAGACCATCCACGGCGCCCCCGCGCTGCGCGACGAGCACACCAAGGTGTTCCAGTGCGCCATGGGCGATGACGCCATCCACTACATGGGGCACGTGAAGATGATGGCGGCCGCCCAGCCGTTCATCTCCGGTGCGATCTCCAAGACCGTGAACCTGCCCGAGGAGGCCACGGTCTCCGACGTCGAGCAACTGCACCTCGACGCCTGGAAGCTGGGGATCAAGGCGATCGCGATCTACCGCGACAACTGCAAGGTCGCCCAGCCGCTGAGCGTGACCAAGAAGGCCGATGCCAAGGCCGACGCCCCGGCTGGCGCGGAGGCGCCCGCCGGTCCGCAGCGTCGGAAGCTGCCCAAGCAGCGCCCGAGCCAGACGATCTCCTTCCAGGTCGCCGACGCCAAGGGCTACATCACGGCGGGGGAGTACCCGGGTGACGGCCTCGGCGAGATCTTCGTCAAGCTCGGCAAGCAGGGATCGACCCTGAGTGGCCTGCTGGACGCCTTCGCGATCAGCGTGTCGCTGGGCCTGCAGTACGGGGTGCCGCTGGAGGCCTACGTCGGCAAGTTCAAGAACATGCGCTTCGAGCCGGCCGGCATGACGGACGACTCCGAGATCCGGTTCGCCTCGTCGTTGGTGGACTACCTCGCCCGAAAGCTTGCGATCGAGTACCTGCCCTACGACAAGCGCGAGAGCCTCGGGATCTTCACCCTCGAGGAGCGCACCGCGATGCTCGACGAGCAGCAGGGAGCGGTCAAGGAGCCCGAGGTCCCGGCCACGCCCAGCGCGGAGTCGGTGGCGAAGTCGGCCCCGGTGGGTGAGCCGGTCGATCACGACGCGCCGATGTGCTTCGACTGCGGCGTGAAGATGAAGCGCGCGGGCGCCTGCCACGTCTGCGAGTCCTGTGGCACCACGAGCGGCTGCAGCTGAATCCGGACACACTGCAGGCCCGGGGTCTGGCCGCTGGAACGTCAGCGGCTGGCTACCCGGTCCTGCAGTGGTCGCCCACCGCTGCCAGCGTCCAACGGGGCCGGCAGCAGCGACCCGACACGTCACGTCGTGGCTGAGCTCGAAGTGGTTGCTGTTCGTCCAGAGCCGGGATTCGGGTCAGCCGAGATCGAGTCGTACGTCCTCGTCATGGCACAGCGCCACGAGCGATGCCTGGCCACCTTCCAAGCCGTCGAGTTCGGGGGCGTCCCGCTCCAACTCCAGTTCCACGTCGCGTGCGGTGATCAGACCGTTCTCATCGGCCCGAACCGCCGGCTGGTCCCCCTGCGTCCGGTCCTCCAGGGATCCGCGACGTCCGAAGTCGAGCTTGGCCGGTGGGATCTCACCGGAGACACCGGCGCCGGGGTGGCAGTGCTCTGCTTGGCATCTGCGCCGGAATCACCATGCAGCAGCGCGCCATCCGTGATCGGCGGGGCCGACCGAACGCGGGCATCGCGTCATGCCGTCATCGCGCGATGTCGAAGGTCAGCGTGGTCGCGATCTGGTCGAAACGCTCATCGAGCTGGGCGTGGCTCTCCGCGCCCACGAAGGCATGGCCGAGCTCGTAGCTGTAGGACTCCTGCACGTTGAGGTCGGAGAGCCGGTCGCCGACGCCGACATCGAAGGCGATGCGGGTGCCGGGGAACCGCTCGGTGACCTTGCGGAGATGCTCGTCGTCGGGCAGGGCGTGCACGATGCCGTCGCGGGTGGTGCGCAGGTAGAGCTTGCCGGCCACCCGGTGGGTGCCCTGCCGGTGGGGCATGCGGGGCGCGCGGCCCTGGGCGACGTCGAGCATGGCCCGCTGCGTGGAGGCGCCGTCGACCTTGGCGAACAGGTCGCAGTGCGACTGCGAGGTGCGGGTGTTGACCTCGAGCAGCCAGATGCGGCCGGCGGTCTCGTCGTAGTAGAACTCGATGTTGAAGCAGCAGTGGTCGAGGCCCACGTGGCGGATGACGTCGGTGGCGATGTCGTACATGCGCCGCTGGATGGGTTCGGGCAGCTGTGAGGGGTACTGGTACCCGCGGAAGGTGGAGCTGTTCGGCTCGGTGATCGAGTCCACCAGCCCATAGGGCACAGCCTTGCCACCAGAGACGTAGCCCTCCACGGTGCACTGCCAGCCGCTGATGATGCTCTCGGCGATGCAGGCCAGCGCGCCGGCGTTTCGCACCATCGGCGGGGCATCGACCCGGTCGAGGACCTGCTGGAAGGGTTCGCCGTACTGGGCGATGCCGGCACGGGTCTCGACCATCGCCTCTTCGAAATCCTCGGGGGTCTCGATGCGGAAGCCGAGGTAGGAACCCACCGACTTCACCGGCTTGACCCAGAACGGCAAGGCCACGCCGTGGCGGCCGATGGTGGCGAGCGCCTCGTCATCGAAGGGGTCGAACACGGTGAACGGTGGCACGTGGTCGCCGGCAGCTGCCCGCTGCTCGAGCCGCGACCAGTACTTGTGCTCCAGCGCGACGATGGCACGCAGGTCGGGGCCAGGCAGGTCCCACAGCTCGGAGAGCACCGGCAGCAGCCCGGTCGAGGGGAAGTCCCACCAGGTCACGATCGCATCCACGCTGTGGCCGCACTTCCACAGCTGCTGATCGGCGTCGGCCACCAGCTGCTCGTAGTCGTAGGCATCGGCCTTGAGCACCTGCTCCAGCGGCAGCAGCCCGTGGAAGGTGTAGCGGTGCGCCTCCCGCAGTCCCTGCATCGTGGCCAGATTGAACTCGTCCATCCCGATCACGAAGGCGTTGCGATCCATCGAGCTTCCTCTCGGGGACGCGCCAGAGCCCGGTGCTGCGGTGCTGTCAGCCCATCGCCTCGGCCATGGCCGCGATGTCGTCGACCTCGAGGCGCTCCACCAGATGGCCGTGCAGCGTCGGGTCGAGATTGCGTCGAACCCCCGGGCCAGCCTCGATCAGGAGGGGGCGGTCCGGGTAGTGGTAGCGGATGGTGGTGGCGACCACCCGCCCGGGGCCGTCGTCGGCCAGGCCGGTGACCACGACGTCTGCCTGGGCGACGGCGGGGCAGATCGTCTGTCCCAGAAGGGGGCAGCCGTCACGTTGATCTGGGCCGGGGCAGGCGAGCGTGTCGTAGCCACGGGCGCGCAGGCCGGCCTCGAGCCGCTGCCGCGTGCCGGCATCCGCATGTTCGATGAGCACGCGTCGCTGCCCTGTGCGGGCTCCCCAGGCCGGCGGCTCCGAACCGCGATCGCGCGCACCGGGAATCGACATCTCCTGCTCACTCTCCACGGCGCCTGACCGTCCAGGGGGCGTGCATCCATCGTGACCGTCGCCAGGCGGGATCCGTAGAGCCGAACGTCACACCGGCTCCGAGCACCATCCCCACACGCGGCGCGCAGCAGCGCAACGCACCGGCGCCCGGCGGTGGCCGCACGGAGCCCGCCGTGGCCGGTCGTGGCCGGGTGGTCGGCGGCCATGGGCATGCGCGCTGACGATGAGGGGGCGTTGGGCCCTGCCGTCCGTCGTCGAGTCGTCCCACCCTGGAGGGGACTCCCCGGCCCGGGCCGAAGCGACGAACGACCTGGAGCGAGCGACATGCGGCAGAGAGCGCCCACCCCCGACACGCACCAGCCGATCGAGTCCGGCGCCGGCGGCGCCCGGTTCGTGGCCCCGGACCCCGGCCAGGCGGACGGGCCGCGCGAGGAGGTGGAGGAGCCAGCACGGCTGCTGCGCATCGCCTCCACCCAGCAGATGGCCGCCCAGCAGCAGCTGGCCCGGATGCGTGCGCAACAGGCCAACGAGCTGCCGGGCAGCCAGCCCGGCCACTATCTCTGACCACCGGCGACCGGGGGGAGACAGGAGGCGCACGTGCGGATCCTGCAGATCGCCCCGCCGTGGTTCACGGTGCCGCCCTCCGGCTACGGGGGCGCCGAGCAGGTGGTGTCGCTGCTGACCGAGGGGCTCATCGCCCAGGGCCACGAGGTCTGGTTGGTGGCCGCGGGCGGGTCGCAGACCGCCGGCCACCTAATCCCCACCTTCGACTCGCCTCCGACGCGGGAGCTGGGTGATCCCGAGCTCGAGCTCAGCCACGTGCTGGCCGGCTTCGCGCACCGGGGCGAGGTGGACCTCATCCACAATCACACGCGGCTGGGGCTGGCCGTGGGCGCGGTCGTCGATGGCACCCCGGTGGTGCACACCCTGCACGGCCGCTGGACGGCCGCCACCGCCGAGCTCGCGCGGCGCGTCAGCGACCGCGTTCATCTGGTGGCCATCAGCCGCGACCAGGCCGCACGCACCCCGGCAGGTATCCGTCTGGCGTCGACGGTGCACAACGCCGTCGACGTCGCCGCCCACCCCTATGTGGCCGTCAAGGGCGAGCATCTGGCCTACGCGGGGCGGGCCGCGGCGGAGAAGGGGCCCGAGCTCGCCATCGAGGTCGCCCGCCGGCTGGGTCGGCGGCTGAAGATGGCCATAAAGGTCAACCAGGCCGACGAGCAGGACTACTTCGCGGCCCACATCGCCCCCGCCATCGAGCGCGGCGAGGTCGAGCTCGTCGAGGTGGCCAGCCACGCTGACAAGTGCGCTCTGCTGGGCGAGGCGGCAGCGGTGCTGTTTCCCATCACCTGGCCCGAGCCCTTCGGGCTCGTCCCGATCGAGGCCAACGCCTGCGGCACCCCGGTGGTGGCCTTCGCCCACGGGGCCCTGCCCGAGGTGATCGAGCACGGACGCAACGGGCTGCTCGTGACGCCCGGCGATCTGGCGGCGTTCACCGACGCGGCCGCACGCGCCGTGACCCTCGCACCGGCCGACTGCCGACAGGTCGTCCTCGAACGCTTCGACGCGCCCCGGCTGGTGGCCGACTACCACCGGCTCTACCAGCGCCTGCTCTCCCACGACACCCCGCCCCCCGACCTGTCGGTGGTCGTCACCGTGCGGCCCTGACCCCGAGGGTGGAGCCCGAGCCGAGGAGCAATGGCCCTGGTCGCACATCACCACAACGCCAGAGCCAGCGCTCGTCCGGCGTGCCAGCCGGGCGCCCGACCACCTGGCGGTGGGTGGATCCCATGGGTGGAGATCCCTGCCCGCTCCAGCAACCACGAGATGACCGAGTTGGAGTTCCACATCTCGCCGAGGGCGAGATCGTCGCGGCCCCAGAGCTCGGTGGGAACCGACCGGGTCAGCTCGAGGACGTCTCGCGACAGGTGGTCGTCGTCGGGGGTCGTGCAGGTCCACGGGCTGTGCGTTCCCGGCGTCTGGGACAGATTGGGTGGTCACGCCCAGATCGATGGCCGCAGCCACGGTCCCTGCGGCTCGCGCATGCGACGCAGCACGAACACCAGCCACGCCAGGCTCACGGCGACCACCACGCTCCAGATCGCCGGCTCGCTCGGATCGGTCAGCCCGGCCGACGCGGCGATGAAGGCGTTCATCGAGAGCAGGGCCAGTCCCAGCGTCAGCGTCTTGACGAGCAGCATCACGGCGAGCACGGGGGCGATCGGATGGCTGCGCAGCAGCATCACGCCGGTGATGGCCAGCAGAGGCAGCACGATGCCGAGATCGAGCACGTGCACGATGCTCGGGATGTCGTAGGTGAACAGCCCCTCGGGCACGCCTCCAGGCCAGACCGAGAGGATGTCGACGATCCACATCGTGGCGAACAATCCGGCCAGGGCGAGCAGGAACCAGGCGAGCCCTCGCCGGGGGAGGTCCGCGAACGCTTCCGCGACCGCCCGTTCGCGCAGGCGCACCAGCCCGTGGACCAGGCCGTAGGTGCCCAGCCCGATACCGGCGATGTAGAGCAGCAGCGCATCGTTGTAGGGCGCGACGACGTACATCAGGTACGTGTAGGAGATGTAGAGGCAGATCGCGAGCCACACGACGTGCCCGAGCAGCTGCCCCGCGCGGGCGCGCAGGCCACCCCAGACGAGCGCCACGGCAGCGAGCAGATTCACGACGTCCTGGCCGCGCAATGTCTCCGGCAGGGTCGGCCGGACTCCCTCCGGGGCCCGGTAGGCGCCGTCCATCAGCAGGCCGTAGAGGGCTGCGGCCACCATGATGCCCGCCAGGAGCAGCGTGTAGGCCAACGGGGCTGGATGTCCGGCTCCGTCGTCGACGCTCCGCGACAGCGGCTGCGTGGACGGTCGTCGGGTCGTGCTCATGCTCGCTTCCGCTGGCGCGTGGTGCGCACGATGAGCGCGATCAGCACGCCGATCAGTGCCACCTGCGCGACCCGGATCGTGATGCCCCAGACCTCGAAGGCCGGGTCCCGCTCGGCGCCGATCGCCACGTACATCCAGATCATCCCCACCTGGAGCACGGCGGTAGCGACCCACAGGATCCGGCTGGCGAACCGCCACAGCAGCGCGGCCAACGCCAGGAACACCAGGCCCGCGATTCCGAGGATCCCGAGCTCGCCGACCTCCGCCTCTGTCACGACGGTGAGCACCCCGGCCCAGATCAGTCCGTAGAGCACCGCGATCAACAGCGAGATCCCCGCCGCGATGCGCTGCAGGGCCACCGTCTGGGCGGTGGAGACAGGTGTCGTGGTGGCCACGATGAACCTCCTCGATCGAGTCCGCGATCTCGGATCCGATTCATCATGCGCCGCGCCGTGCCCCGCGCCGAGGGTCCAAGGGCCCTGGCCTGGTGGGCCAGCTGACGCTGTCGGCCCAACTGGTGCTCCCTGGGGCCTGACACCTCTGGGTCGGCGCTGTCGTGGAGGCCCTACGGGCCGTGGGCCCCGATGTAGCGCTCGAGGTCGGCGTTGAGGATGACCTCCTCGGTGCGTAGGCGGGCCCACGGGGTGCCCTCATCCGCCCAGGTCACCGTGGTGGTTCTCGGCGCTGGCGCACCGTCGAGGATGTCCCAGTCCCGGGCCTCGTTGAGCCAGAGGGTCCTGTGCTCCGCCTCTTGCCCCTTGTAGCGCATCGACGCCATGCGCCTCAGCAGCCCCGTCTCGGCATCGAAGGTGAGGAGGAGCTCCTCGGTCTCGTCGCCGAAGGGCACCAGCAGACGCGCCGAGGTCGCATCGATCGACTCCCAGCCGGACCGGGGGTCGGTCACCCAGATGGAGGGGAACCAGCCTGCCTCCGCCCACAGCGCCAGATTGGCGCCCTGATCGATCTTCGGGCCCTCCATCATCGCGAACGGCAGCTCGAGCCGGGCGGTCCCGTCGAGGAACCACTCGTCGACGGTGAGCAGGCGACGGCCGAACCAGGTCACCTCGATGTGGTGGCGGTAGTGGTGGCCGGCGACGTGGCTGAACCGGTAGCGCACCGGGAAGGTGATGCCGCTGATGCGCATCTGGCCGCGCCCGCTGATCACCGCGGTCTCGACGATGGGCACCTCGTCGCCGTAGAGCGTCCGATAGAACCGGTCCACGGGTGCCGGCAGGCCGTCGGGCACGGCAATGGTCGTGATGGGTCCGGCGGTGAGCCGGGTGTCGGGCAGCGCTTTCGGCGCGGTGCGCAGCCCGACCCATCCGACGCCGACCAGCGCAGCGGCCCCACCGAGCGTGCAGGCGGCACGTCGGCGGCCGTGACGGTGCCGGGGCACGGGCCGCGTGCCCGGATCAGCCATCCCACGCACGCAGGATCCTGGCCATGATCTGGAACGGGGCGCTACGGGCGAAGAAGGTGCTCTGATCGATCGTGCCGGCGAGGTGGAGGTCGAGCTCGGGGCAATGGAACAGCCAGGTCCCGGTGACGCCGGCGTGGCCGACCAGGGTGACCGGCCGGCGGCCGGGGCCGGCGAGGCGGCTCACGCGGAAGATCCAGGTCCCCAGGCCGTAGCGGTTGGGGATCATGTTGCGCAGCAGGTTGGAGCGCTCGGTGAGCAGCGCCGTGGTGGCCGGGCGCTCGAACAGCGCTCCGGCGATCAGGGCCCGTTGGAAGGCCAGCAGGTCGCCGGTGGTCGAGATCAGGTCGTTGCAGGACTCCAGCATCTCGGGCAGCTCGAGCGGCTGCTTCTTGGCGCACACGGGTGCGGGCGCGACGGTGGGCGCGGCCGGCTGGGACCGGCCGGGCAGCCAGGTGTGCTCGAGCCCGAGCGGGGTGAGGACGCGTTCGGTCAGCAGCGCAGCGAAGGGCTGGCCCGTGGCCCGTTCGACGATGGCGATCAGCAGCTGGAAGCCGGTGTCGGAGTAGCGGGCGCGCTGTCGGGGGGAGGTGAGATCCTGCGGCGCAAAGTGGGGACTGTGCTCCTCGCGGGTCATGCGGACCACATCGTCGAAGGTCCAGCCGACGTCGTGCCCAGCTGCCAGCTGCCGGAACAGGCTCGGCCCGCCCGACTTGGGCTTGTCGAAGTAGTCGGGCAGCCCGGAGGTGTGGCTGAGCAGGTGCCGGATCGTGATCGCCGGCGTGTGGTCGACGCCCTTGTGCACGTGCAGCCCGGCGGTGACCTCAGCGGGGAGGTGGTCGACGATCCGGTCGTCGAGTCCGAGCTCGCCCCGCTCGGAGGCCTGCAGGACCAGGGTGGCGATGAACCTCTTGGTGATGCTGGCGACGAAGAACGGGGTCTCCGGCTGCAGCTGCGTGCCGTGCGCGTCTGCCGCCCCGGTGGCACCGCTCCAGTGTCGGGTGCCGTCACCCGTGGTCACAGCGAGCATCGCGTGGTGGAGGTCGCGCCGCGAGCGCGTTCGGTCGAGCAGGGCGGACAGGCGCCTGTCGACGTCCGCCTCCGCCTGGTTGTCGGGGCTCGGGATGGTGGCAGGGGGCTGGGGGAGGGACATCGCGGTTCTCCACACGGCACGGGGCAGCAGCCCCAGTGCGCTCAGCAGATCGGGATGCACATACGGGGACAAGAGGCGAAGGTCCCGATCGCCGGAGCTCGCGGCCATCGGCGAAGGATCCGCCCCTGCAACGAGGCGTTCCTCGACGCGGGTCGGTGATGGCTCTGTGTCGGGTGACGCCCTCGCAGCGAGGCCATCCCGGCTTCTCGTGACGTGGGCGGCGATGCGCGTGTTTTCCCTGGACAATCACTCCGCCCGGGTTCATGCTGCGTCTTCGGTCGCGCGGCCGGGTCGGGAGGGGCCCGGGTAGCCGTCCGGCACAGCGGGAGGGAGCGGGGCATGCTCGAGAGGCTCGCGACGAGGCTGGGGCTGCGGACCGAGCCCAGGATCTTCTTCTGGGCGGCGGGGCTGATGGTGCTGTTCCTGGTCGTGTTGGTGTTGATCCCCGATCAGGTCGGCGAGGCCTTCCTGGAGGGGCGTGCCTGGATCGTGGAGAACCTGGGGTGGTTCTTCATCATCGGCGTGTCCGTCTGGCTCGCCTTCCTGCTCTGGGTCGCGCTCAGCCGCTACGGCAACGTGCGTCTCGGCGGCCCGCAGGCCAAGCCCGCCTACGGCAACGTCTCCTGGTTCACGATGCTGTTCGCGGGCGGCATCGGGACGGTGCTGATGTTCTGGGGCGTGGCCGAACCCATCATCCACTTCTCCGAGCCGCCGGTCGCAGGCGTCGAGCCGTTCTCGCCCGAGGCCGCCACGGACGCCATGAGCTTCTCGCTCTACCACCTGGGCCTGCACACCTGGACGATCTTCACACTGCCCGGTCTCGCGTTCGCCTACTTCATCTACCGCCACCAGCTGCCGATGCGGGTCAGCTCGGTGTTCTACCCCTTCCTCAAGGAGCGCATCCACGGGCCGCTGGGTCGCACCATCGACGTCTTCGCGATCCTGGGCACCCTGTTCGGGGTCGCCGTCTCCATCGGCCTGGGCACCTCGCAGATCAACGCCGGACTCACCGAGCTGCTGGGCGTCCCCGACAACGTGCCGGCGAAGCTGACCATCATCGCCGTGCTCACCGCGGTCGCGGTCGGCTCGATCGTCGCCGGGCTCGACAAGGGCATCAAGCGGCTGTCGAACCTCAACATCGGCATGGCCGTCGGTCTGATGGTGTTCGTGCTGCTCACCGGGTCGACGGTGTTCCTGATCCGCGGCATCATCGAGACCTTCGGGCTCTACCTGTCGAACATCGTGCCGCTGTCGTTCTGGAACGACACGCTCGCGACCTACACGCGCGAGGACGGCTGGGGCTGGCAGGGCAACTGGACGGTCTTCTACTGGGCCTGGACGGTGACGTGGTCGCCGTTCATCGGCATCTTCGTCGCCCGCATCTCCAAGGGGCGCACCATCCGCGAGTTCGTGATGGGGGTGCTGTTCGCACCCTCGCTGTTCACCCTGGTCTGGTTCGCCGTCTTCGGGTGGTCGGCGATGGACATCGACGGGATAGGCGGCACCGGTGGCCCGATCACCGAGGCGGTCGGCCTGGGCCCCGAGTTCGCGATGTTCACGTTCTTCGAGAGCTTCCCGGCCACCGCGCTCATCCAGGGGCTGGCCGTGGTGATCGTGGCGATCTTCTTCGCGACGTCCTCGGATTCCGCATCGCTGGTCGTCGACATCCTCTGCACGGGTGACGAGGACCCCGGGCCGGTTCGCCAGCGGGTCTTCTGGGGCGTCTCGGAGGGCGTCCTGGCCGGATCGCTGATCGCCCTGGCGGGCGAGGTCGGACTGGAAGCACTGCAGCAGGTGATCACCGTGATCGGGCTGCCGATCTTCATCATGGTGTTCGCGATGGTCTTCGCACTGCTCCGCGGCCTGCAGAGCGAGAAGGTCCCCCGGCCCAGCGAGCCACCCCGGCCCGAGGCGCTGGTCGCCGGCGAGCCCCCGGTCTCCCACGAGCCCCCGGTGCGCGACGATGCCCCGACGCGCGACGATGCCCAGGTTCGCGACGATGCTCCGGTGGCCGGTGAGCGGCCGGAGCCGACCGGCTGACCGCTGCCCTGGGATCACCATGGGCCCACGGCCGTCTCAGCGCACCCCCGCGAGGGGCCGGATCACTCGTCGCCGCGCAGGATGCCGATGACCAGCCACAGCCCCATCAGCGCCGCGGTCAGGAAGAAGACCAGCGCCAGCGCCGGGTAGCCGAACAGCGTCAGCTCGGTCTCCACCCCGGCCAGCATCGCAGCACCGATGATGAGCGCCGCGAGCACCAGCCCCGCGACCAGCCGATTGGCCAGGCGCTGGATGGCGCTGATCAGCCGCTCCGCGTCGACGGCGTCCACCCGCACCCGCAGCGAGCCGTCGGCCAGGTCGCCCAGGATGGCGTTCGCGCGACGGGGCAGCTGCTCGACGAACTCCTTGGTGTCGAGCAGCCCGCGGAGCATCGACGACGGCGTGAGCTGGTCCACCATCGTCTGCTGCAGCACCGTCGCGGCATGCTGGCGCACCGCGGCGTCCGCGTCGTAGTCCGGTGCGAGCTCGGCCGCCACCTGGTCGAGGGCGAGCAGGGTGCGTCCCAGCAGCGTCAGCTCCGAGGGCGGCCGCACGCCGTCCTGTCCCGAGATCCGCGTCATCTCGGTGATGATCTTCCCGGCGTGGGACTCGCCTCGGGGCAGGTCGTGGTAGGTCGACACCAGGTCGGCCACGTCACGGCGGAAGGCCTCCTCGTCGAAGTAGGAGGTCGGGCGGCCCAACGCGAGCGCCACGTCGGCGGCCTCCTGGGTCTGGCCGTCGGCGACGGTGACCAGCAGTCGCAGCATCCGCTCGCGGGTGGCGGCGTCGAGGCGGATCACCATCCCGACGTCGATGAGCGCCAGGCGGTGGTCGCCGGTGAGCAGGACGTTGCCGGGGTGGGGGTCGGCGTGGACGAAGCCGTCGGCCAGCATCTGCTGCAGGTAGGCGCGGAAGAGCTGATCGAGCAGCTCGTGCCCGTCGAGGTCGATGCGGGCCACGCCGGACAGGTCGGTGAGCTTCGTGCCGACCACGTGCTCCATGGTCAGCACACGGGAGGTGGTCAGGTCCTCGAGGTGCTCCGGCACGGTCAGCCGGTCGAACCCGGCGAGGTTCGCGCGCAGCTCGCCGAGGCTGGCGCCCTCCCGGCGATAGTCGAGCTCGCGGAGCAGCGAGCGCTCGAACTCCTCGATGGCCTCGTCGAAGCGGTAGCGCTCACCCATCTCGGTGTGGTCGTCGAGCAGCTGCGCGAGCCCGTGGAGCGCCTCGAGGTCCGTGGCGACGATCTCGCGGATCCCCGGCCGCTGCACCTTGACGGCGACCTGGCGCCCCTCACGGGTGACCGCGCGGTGGACCTGGCCGAGCGACGCCGAGGCCAGCGGCTCCTCCTCGAAGGAGTCGAACGCCGCGAACAGCCGGACGCCGAGCTCCTGCTCGACGATCTCGCGGACCTCACCGAAGGGCACCGGGGCGACGTCGTCCTGGAGCCGCGAGAGCGCCTCGATGTGCGCGTCCGGGAGCAGGTCGCCCCGGGTGGCCAGCAGCTGGCCGAGCTTGATGAAGGTCGGACCGAGCTCCTCGAGGTCCTGCGCCAGGTCCCGGCCCGCCTGCCGCTCGTCGCCGGAGCCCTCCGCGTCGTCGACCGGCTCGTCGAGCAGGTCGGAGAGCCCCGAGGAGCGCACGAGGTCCTGCCCGCCATGACGTGCCAGCACGCGGGCGATCTGTGCGTAGCGCCGCAGTAGTTCCGGACGTATCGATGGTGGCACGCGGACCTCCCGACGCGCCGGAAGGTAGCCGCCCGGCTGTGACCGTTCCGGGTGCCACCGCGACCGGACGGAGCACGGCGGGGACGTGGTGTCCGTTCCGCGCGCAGGACGTCCGCCCGACGCCACCCGACTGGCCGGCAGGCAACCACGGTTCGCAGTCTCGCGTCGGCAGGGAAGGGGGCGGCCACGACAGCCCCAGAGTGAGACGAGTCGCAGCGAAGGATCCGCATGGTGCCCAGTCCCCACGACGCCGCCGGGCCCCGAGCCGTGGGCTTCCCCGCCCGGCTGGCGGCCCATGTCGTCGATGTGGTCATCACGTGGCTGGTGGTCGGTCTCCTGGTCGGTCCCCCGTGGCTGCTCATGCTCGTGCTCGGCTACGACCCGACGCCGCTCGCCGCCTGGTTCCCGGTCATCGCCATCGTCGTGGTCGGCTGCTACTTCACCTTCCTGCATGCCCACGGACGGCAGACGGCGGGGAAGCTGCTGGTCGGCGGGGTGGTGCTCGACGCCGACACGCTGGCTCCCATCGGCCCCGGACGTGCGCTCGGCCGGCTCGGCGCGGAGCTGCTCTCCGCGCTGCCGTTCAATCTCGGCTACCTGTGGGCGGCCGTGGACGGCGAGCGCCAGGCCCTGCACGACAAGCTGGCGCGCACCGTCGTAGCGCGGAAGGCGGAGGTGGCGTCCACCGGCGACGGTCGTTGACCATGGCGTCCGCCCCGCCGCTCGTGGGGTGTCCCGGTCGGTCCCGGGTCAGCAGAAGGCGCTGCCGCGCGGCTCCTCCTCCACCTCGAGGTCGGCGCTGAAGCTGACGGGATCCGCGTCCTCGGGATCGTCGTCGCCCACGAAGCTGCCGTCGATGCTGACGTGGGTGCCGTCCACCTCGATCCAGGGGTAGCCCTCGTCACCGTCCTCGACCGCGACCAACGAGGTGCCGCCGAGACCACGGTCGAGCTGCTCGCCCTCCCAGATCGCCACGGCGTCGCGGGTGACCCCGTCGGCCTCGTAGCTGCCCGCGTCGAGCTTGATCGCGCCGTTGGCGATGCCCACGATCCGCATGTCGGTGCGCCCGGCCTGGGACTCGTGGTCCTCGCACCAGAAGGCCTCGTCGAGCTCCACCGTCTGCTCGGCCAGCGTGACCGAGCCGACGGTCGCGGCGGCCTCGGGCTCCGCCTCGTCCTCTGCAGCCCAATCATCCGTGGCGTCGTCGTCCGGGTCCTCGCTGCCGTCGGCCTCGTCGGTCTCCTGATCGGTCGCCGGCTCGGCCGCCTCGTCGGGCTCCTGATCCTCGCAGCCGGTGACGGCCAGGGCGATCGCCGCGGTCAGGGCGATGGTGGTGCGGGTGCGCACGCGCATGTCGGTCCTTCGAAGGGTGGCGGTCCTCGCTCCCGGGCAGGGTGAACGAACGGTGCCCCGGCGACGCGGCGCCCCTTCTGTCAGTGCGCGTTCGCCCCTGTGCCCCGGATGGCGGGACCCTACCCGAGGCGGGCGATGGGCCATCGCAGCCGGTGACGGCGCCCGAGGATCGGCGTCGCGGCCCGGGCCGGGCGGGGAGACTGCTGCCGCAACGCCCGGGTGGGTGGGGCCGTTGGTCCCTTTCCCCGGCACCTCGCGTCGAGTCACCTCGGCATTCGGTGGGTCCAGTCCACACCCGCCGTGAGAGCCGACGTGCACGAAAGGGTGACGCCGTGAGCATCGCCGAGATGTCCGAGGAGATCCGTTCCCTGCGCCAGAGCGTGCGGCGCTTCATCGACGAGGAGGTGCTGCCCGTCGAGCAGGAGGCGCTGCAGCCCGGGAGCGAGCAGGTCCTGGGCGAGCTGATGGCCTCGGCGAAGCGGCGGGGGCTGTGGGCCCTGGGCCACCCCGAGGAGATCGGCGGGGGAGGGATGGCCTTCCTCGACTACGTGTTCGTCAACGAGGTCATCGGCCGCTCCGAGGTGGCGATGGTCGCGCTGGGCACCCACACCCTGCAGGACTCGCTGATGCTGTACCGCTACGGCACGGCCGAGCAGAAGCAGCAGTGGCTCGAGCCGCTGGTCGCCGGCGAGATCTTCCCCGCGGTGGGCCTCACCGAGCCCGAGGTCGCCGGCTCCGACCCCACGCTGATGCGAACCAAGGCCGTGCTCGACGGCGACGAGTGGGTGATCGACGGCCACAAGTGGTTCACCACCTGGGCGCACCGGGCCGCGTTCGTCACCGTGTTCGCGAAGACCGACCCCGAGGCCCCGCCCCACCAGCAGTTCTCGGCGATCCTGGTGCCCACCGACGCGGACGGCTTCACCGTCGAGCGGGTGATCCCCACGATGGGCAACGAGAACTCGACCCACGCCGAGATCCACCTCGACAGCGTGCGCGTGCCGAAGGAGAACCTGCTCGGCGAGCGCGGGGGCGGCTTCCGCATCGCGCAGGTCCGTCTCGGGCCGGGGCGCATCTACCACTGCATGCGCTGGCTCGGTCAGGCCCAGCGCGCCTTCGAGCTGATGTGCGAGTACGCCACCCAGCGCTACGCGCACGGCTCGGTGCTCGGGGAGAAGGGCGAGATCCAGCGCTACATCGCCGAGTCCGCCGCCGAGATCCAGGCCTCGCGGCTGATGACCCTCGACGCCGCCCGCGCGCTCGATGCCGGCGACGAGGCCCGCATCGAGATCTCGCTGATCAAGTTCTACGGCGCCCGGATGCTGCACAACGTCATCGACCGTGCGATCCAGGTGCACGGCGCCGCCGGGGTGACGGCCGACCTGCCGTTGGAGCGGATGTACCGGGACGCGCGCTTCGCCCGTCTCTACGACGGGCCCGACGAGGTCCACCGCATGGTCGTCGCCCGCCGCATGCTCAAGGACCCCCACCGCGGCGCACCCTGGAGCTGACGCACCCGGCCCTGGGGCCACCGGTGCGCCGCCCCCGGTGACCTCAGGGCCACAGCGCGACGGCCAGCGGTGCGAGCACGAGGCTGGGCAGCAGGTTCGCAACGCGGACCGGGCGGATCTCGAGCAGCCGCAGGCCGATCCCCATCACCAGGAAGCCCCCGGTCGCGCCGAGCGCCTCGAGCATCGGTGGGGTCACCAGCCCTTGGATCGCTCCCGCCGCGAGCGTGATCGAGCCCTGGAGCGCGAGCAGGGGCAGCACGGCGAAGGCCACGCCCACACCCAGCACCGAGGCGAAGGCCAGCGCCACGAAGCCGTCGAGCATCGCCTTGACCGCGAGCAGCTGGAAGCCGTCGGTCAGCCCGTCCTGCAGCGCGCCGAGGATCGCCAGCGGCCCCACGCACACGACGAGGCTCGTGACCACGAACCCCTCGACGAACCGGTGCCGCGGGTCGTGCACGGCGTGCTCGTCCTCGAGGACGTCGCGGTCGGGGCCGCTGGGCTCGGCGGCCATCGGCTCGCTGCCTCCCGCCACCCGGTCGCGGAGCCAGGCCCCCAGCGTGGTCAGTCGCTGCTCGAGGTCGACCGCCTCGCCGATCACCCCGCCCAGCAGCAGCGCGCCGAGGATCACCAGCACCGCCGCCGACCCGAGGACCGCGGCGAGCTCGTCGCCGAAGGTGCCCATCGCGTCGCCGGCGCCGAGCACGAGCACGAAGATCCCGAGGGCGTCCGTGACGGTGGTGCGGACCCGCTGTGGGACGCGCCCGCCGAGCAGGGTTCCCGCCCCGGCGCCCGCGAGGATGGCGCCCGCGTTGATGAGGGTTCCGGTCATCGCGGCAACCTATCCTCCTGCGGATCCCGCCCAGCATCCGCTGGGTGCAGCCTGGCAAGGGAGCCGTGTCGTGGCCGAGCCCATCGTCGTGATCGGGGCGAACACCGCCGGTGACAGCGCCGTGACCACGCTGCGCCGCGAGGGCTACCGGGGCCCCCTGGTGCTGGTGGGCGACGAGCCCCAGCCGCCCTACCAGCGACCGCCGCTGTCCAAGGAGTACCTGCGGGGGACCCGGGACCTCGAGGCCATCCGGTACCACGACCTCGCGCACTACGACGAGCACGAGGTCGAGATGCGCCTGGGCGTGCGCGCCACTCGGCTCGACACCGCCCAGCGCCGGGTGCACCTCGATGACGGGAGCGAGCTGGGCTACCAGCAGCTGCTGCTGGCCACGGGCGGGCGCAATCGCCGGCCGCCCATCCCGGGCATCGGGCTCGAGGGAGTCCACGACCTGCGCACCGTCGCCGACGCCGACGCGATCCGGGCAGCCGCCCTCACGGGGCGGCGCGCGGTCGTGGTGGGCCTGGGCCTCGTCGGCTCCGAGGTGGCGTCCACGCTGCGGCAGATGGGCCTGGAGGTCACGGCCGTCGAGCCGCAGCCCACCCCGCTGGCCGCCCTGGGCGACGACATCGGCCGGGTCGTCGCCGAGCTGCACCGCGAGCACGGCGTCGAGCTGCTCCTCGGCGACGCGGTGGCGGCCTTCGAGGGGCAGGAGCGCCTGTCGGCGGTGCGCACCCGCGGCGGCCGGCGCCTCCCCGCCGACCTCGCGGTCGTGGGCCTGGGCATCGAGCCCGCGGTCGAGCTCGCCCGGGGCACGACGATCGAGGTGGACGACGGCATCGTCGTCGACGAACGCTGCCGTACCCATGCGCCGGGCGTCTATGCGGCCGGGGACGTCGCCAGCCACCACCATCCGCGCCTGGGGCGGCGCGTGCGGGTCGAGCACTGGCAGCATGCCGGCCTGCAGGCCGCCACCGCCGCCCGCAACATGCTCGGCGCCGGGGAGGACTACGACGAGCCCCACTGGTTCTGGACCGACCAGTACGACCTCACCATCCAGTCGGTCGGCACCCCGGTCACCGGAGGCCGCGAGGTCCGCCGTGGCAGCGTGGAGGAGCGGGCGGTCTCCTGGTTCCACCTCGACGGCGCCCGCCTCGTCGCCGCGGTGGGGATGGGCCGTCCGCGTGACATCGCGCTGGCCGGGCGGCTGATCGCCGCAGGCGTCGAGGTGGATCCCGCGCACCTGGCGGACCCGACGGTGCGGCTGCGCGACCTGCTCCCGCGCCCCTGAGGTCGGTTGGTGACGTCTCGCGTCCGGTCCATCACGGAGCGCCACCTCAGGCAGTAGGATCGCGGCGACGGGGCTGCCGGAAGGGATGGGATGCAGCTGCTGTTGGCCTGCTCCGAGGAGCTGGCGCGCCGTCACGCCGCCGACCTGGGCTCGGAGGGATGGAACGTCGTGGTGGCCCACGATGTCCCGACCGCGCTGATGCAGGCGCACCGGGTGGGCCCCGACGTGGTGGCCGTGGCCGCCAGGTTGCCGGGCGGCGACGGGGCGACGCTCGTCTCCCGCCTTCGCCACCTGGCTGCGACCTCGCTCACACCCGTGCTGGGCCTCGCGGACGGCGCCGACGGACAGCAGGCGTTGTACGAGGCCGGTGCACAGCGGTGCCTCGACGCCGAGGCCGCCCCCGGCGAGCTGGCCGCCGCCGCCCGGACGCTGACGCTTCGAGCCACCGCCGATCCGGGCCCCGCCCAGGCAGCGCCGCCTTCCCACGCAGGCGGCAGCCCCTCGCCGCCGGCGCCCGCCACCGGCGCCCTGACGGGGCAGGACACGCTGTCCGGCGGCGGGCGGGTCATGGTCGTCGAGGACGACGCGTCCGTGCGCGGGCTGTTGATCCAGACCCTCGAGCTCGAGGGCTACGTGGTCGTGGGCTTCGAGGCCGCCGGTCGTGGTCTCGACGCCGCCCTGGCCCGTCCGCCGGACGTCCTGCTGCTCGACGTGATGCTGCCGGACATGTCCGGCCTGGAGCTGCTCCGACGGCTGCGTGAGAGCGAGGCGGGCAGCGAGGTGCCGGTGCTGCTGATCAGCGCGCTCGACGACGCGACCGTGGTGGAGGGGCTGCGCCAGGGAGCGCAGGACTACATCCGCAAGCCCTTCGACATCGACGAGGTGCTGGCGCGGGTCGCCGCCGCCGTGCAGGCCAAGCAGGCACGCGACCGCCTGCGGGGCCACGTCGACGAGCTCGAGAACCGGGCGCTGAGCGACCGGCTCACGGGGCTGCCCAACCGGCGGGCCGCCGAGCAGGACCTCGAGCGCTTCGCGGCGCAGACCGCGCGCCTCGATGGCCAGCTCTCCCTGCTGGCGCTCGAGGTGGACGACTACGAGCAGCTGGCCGCAGACCACGGGCGCGACGCCGCCGACCGGATGGTCGTTGCCCTGGCATCCCGGCTCGCGGCCACCTGCCGCACGGCCGACGTGCTGGCTCGGTGGAGCGAGCGCATCTTCGTCGTGCTGCTGCCCTGGACCGGCAGCGAGGGCGCCGGGCAGGCGGCCGTCCGCATCCGCGGGGCGGTGGCAGCGGCCGGGATCCGGCGGCCCGACGGGGCGCACGCCTCGGTGACGGTGGGCGCCGCGACCATGCGCGAGAGCACCCGGCAGCTGCTGGTCGATGCGGAGGCCGCCCTGCGCAGTGCTGCCCATGCCGCCTCGTCCCACACCGCGGGGTGAGGGCTGACCACGATCCCCGCACGCCGTCCAGAGGCGACCG
>SKLC01000373.1 GCA_007123425.1 Nitriliruptoraceae bacterium | reverse complement strand
GCCGGTGCCGGTGGCCGCCAGGACCAGGGTGGGGGCTCGGGCGCGGCCTCCCCGGGGGACGCGGGAGCCCGCGGGGGCGGCTCCCCGGACGGGGGCGAGGCACGAGACGACAAGGGCAAGGGCGGCCAGCCCGGCAACCGCGGCGGTTCCTCGAAGGGCGGCCAGTCCAAGGGCGGCCAGTCCAAGGGCAAGGGAGGCCAGGCCAAGGGGAGCCAGTCCAAGGGGCCGTCGAAGAGCAGCGGCAAGCACGGGGACGGCCGACGCGGCGGGAAGCGGCGCCGGAACCGCTCGGCGCAGCGCCGCGGCGGACAGGGGCAGCGGCCCAAGCAGCCCAAGGACGGGCGGCAGTTCTGGGGTGACGAGACCCGGCTGCCCTCGGCGCGGACCGACGTGCGCATCACCAGCGACCCCGATGCCGTCCCGCGGTCGCTCGGGCCCCCGCCGCTGCCTGGACACGAGCAGATCGCGGCGCACTACTTCGGGGTGGTCTACGACCGCGCGGTGATGACGGCGAGCGCCCTGGCCGCGGCCGGCGGCCTGATCGACCCGGACGCCTTGACCGAGGACTAAGTTCGGCAGTTGGGTGTGATGAGATGATGGTAATCACGCCCGACTGTGAACCCGACCCCGTCGCCTCGGTCGAGGTGCGGGGTCGCGTCCGTCTCTCACGCAGCCACCTCCGGGGTGGCTGCTGGATCGGTTGCGGCCTCTAACGACCCGTGCCCACCCGCACGATGTGGCTGTGCGGGTTCGGTCTCACCGGGTCTCGGCTCGCCGTTTCGCGTCTCTCCGCGTATCGAGGCGACGTCGTACTGTTCGCGCAGCAGGCGGGTCCCTTCAGCGCGGATGTTGCGTGCGGCGTTCACGTCCCGGTCGAGGACGAGGCCGCAGCGGCCGCAGTCGTAGACCCGTTGCCAGAGCGCGAGCTTGGTTCTCGCCCCGCACCCTGAGCAGGTCTGCGAACTGGGGTAGTACCGACCGACCCGCACCAACGTGGCGCGCCCGGGTCTGCCGCGCCCCTGTGACAGCCAGTTGCCACCATCCATCACACCCGGCTGCCGAACCCTCCGAGGACTGAGCGCAGTGTGGGCCCCGGCGCCGCGGGCGAAGGACGCGTCGCCGTCACTCGTCGAGGAGCTCCAGCAGCCGCTCCACCGCCAGCCGCTGGGGGGCGTCGAGCTCCGGCGTGCCCAGGATGTGGCGCAGCCCCGCGGCGTCGACGCGCAGCCGCCCCTCCAGCCAGAGCGGCTGGGGCGGATGCCTGCCGGTGTCCATGCCGGCGGCCTGCGCGGTGAGCCCCTCGAGCTGGCGCAGGCAGGCGGTCGCGGCCACCTCCCGCCGCAGGGGCACCGTGGCCAGCGTCCCGCCGTCGCGCCACCGCTCGGCCAGCAGGCCCCACACGTCCTCGTAGGTGGTCCAGGCGGCCTGGCTGCCCAGCTCGTCGAGGTCCGCGCCGGTCTCCTCTCGGATCGCCTCGACGACGAGGTGGTGCAGCTGCTCGACCCAGCCGTGCCGCCCCTCGCCCTCGTCGTGGAGGGTGCACACGAGCAGGCAGCGCGCCCCCACGGTGGCCCGCTCGACGCGTCCGACCACCGCGTCACGCACCCCGGGCCCCCAGACACCCGTGAGCACCTCGTCCCAGCCGGTCTCGTCGTCCATGCTGCGCCTCCCGCCGCCAGTCTGCCGCCTCGGCGCGCCGACGTCACCGCCCGGGCGCGCCCCGGGATGAGGGGAGGTGTCACCGGCACCTGCGATCATGAGCCATGATGCCCGCGGCTCGTCGCGAGGCGGCCGCGCTTCGAACACGAGACGACGGAGGTCGTGTGGGGCTGTACCACCGCACCCGGGAGGTCCGCGAGCGCGAGGAGGCCCAGCGGCTCGCGCCCGCTGCGTGCCGCGCGGCGTGCTCGCGCGGTCGCGCGGTGCCGGAGCCCGAGGACGCCGACCGCACCGCCTTCGAGCGGGACCGCGACCGGGTGCTGCACTCCAAGGCGTTCCGGAGGCTCAAGCACAAGACCCAGGTCTTCCTGAACCCCGACGGCGACCACTTCGTCACGCGGTTGACCCACACCCTGCACGTCGCCCAGGTGGGCCGGTCGATCGCGAACGCGCTGGGGCTCAACGAGGCGCTCACGGAGGCGATCTGCCTCGGCCACGACATCGGCCACGCGCCCTTCGGGCACACCGGCGAGGAGGCGCTCACGCCCTACGTCGCGGGGGAGTGGCAGCACGCCATCCACGGGGTGCGGGTGGTCAGCGTGCTCGAGCCGCTCAACCTCACCTGGGAGGTCCGCGACGGCATCCGCCAGTCGTCCTGGCGCAACGACCCGCCGCCCGCGACCGCGGAGGGCATGGTCTGCCGCTTCGCCGACCGCATCGCCTACCTCGCCCACGACGTCCAGGACGCGATCCGTGCCGGGGTGATGACGGCCGACGACGTGCCCGGCCACCTGCGCGCGGCCTTCGGCGCGCCCGGCCGGGCCTGGATCGAGACCATGGTCGGCGATGTGGTCGAGGCGTCCGTCGCGGCCGGCGAGGTCACGATGCGCGCCGACCGCCTGGCCGCGATGACCGAGCTGCGCACCTGGATGTTCGATCACGTCTACCTGCGGCCCGAGGCCCGGGAGCACAGCGACCGGGCCGTGCGCGTCATCCGGGACCTCGTCGACCACTTCATCGCCCATCCCGGGCAGGTGCCCGCCGACTATCGGCGTCGCGAGGACGATCCCACCCAGGTCGCGGTCGACTACGTGGCGGGCATGAGCGACAAGTACGCGATCCGCCTCCACGACCAGCTCTACCGCCCCGCGGGGCTGTACTGACCCGGAACGTGGGCAGGCGCGGCCGACGGGCGCCGCATGGCCGCTACCGTGCCGGCGTGAGCGCGCCCACCGTCCGAGACGCCACCGCCGGGGACCTGCCGGCGGTCGCCGCGATCTACACGCACTACGTCGTGCGGACGACGATGACGTTCAACACCGAGGTCCGCACCCCCCGGGAGTGGATCGAGCGGTTCGAGCGCGACATCCTCGACGGCCCCTACCACCTGCTGGTGGCCGAGCTCGAGGGCGTCGTGCGCGGCTACGTCGAGACCCAGCGCTTCCGTCCCAAGCCCGCCTACGCCCGCTCGCTGGAGCTGTCGGTCTACGTCGACCCCGAGGCGCGGGGGACCGGTGCGGGGGGCGCCCTGTACGGGGAGCTGTTTCGGCGGCTCGAGGACACCTCCTACCATCGGGCGTATTCGATCATCGCGCTGCCCAACGAGGCGTCGGTGCGGTTCCACGAGCGCTGGGGCTTCGTCCATCGGGGCACGCTGACCGAGGCCGGCTACAAGTTCGGCCAGTACCTCGACGTCGCCTACTACGAGCGGGCACTGTGACCGACACCCTCCATCCGCACGAGGTGTACGCGCGGGTCGGCGGCATGGACGCGTTCGTCGCCCTCGTCGACGCCTTCTACGACCGCGTGGAGCACGACGCGCTGCTGCGACCGCACTACCCGGAGGACCTCGAGCCCGGCAAGCGGCATCTGGCGATGTTCCTCGCCCAGTACTTCGGCGGCGGGGACGTCTACTCGTCGCAGCGGGGCCATCCCCGCCTGCGCATGCGCCACGCGGAGTTCGAGATCACCCCCCAGGTCGCGCTGCGCTGGGCGGAGCTGATGGCCGAGGCGATCGAGGAGCTCGCCTTCCCCTCCGACGTCGAGCAGGTGCTGCTCGCCTACGTCGCCAACGCCACGCCGACGATGATCAACCGCCTGCCCGACGACGTCACCGAGCTTCCCCGCGAGGGCTGACGGGTTCCCACGCTGCGGGTTGCCGCAGCCGCCGTGGAAGGTCGTACCCTTGCCGTGCGGACCGCTCGGACCCAGCCTGGGGCCGGCTTCGACCGCGTCGTGTGCGCCTCCGCTCGTGTCGCCGCCGCCTCGACCTCCCGCCCTCCCGACCCCGCTCGTTGCCGATCGACTCCTGGAGTGCCTGCCGTGAGAATCCTCGTCGCCGACCCACTCGCCGACTCGGGTGTGGCCGCCCTGGGCCGCCTCCACGAGGTGGACGTCCGGACCGGGCTGTCCAAGGAGGAGCTGCTGGAGATGGTCGACGGCTACGACGCCATCGTCGTGCGATCGCAGACCACGGTGGACGAGGACGTGATCGGCGCGTGCTCGACGCTGAAGGTGATCGCGCGCGCCGGGGTCGGCCTGGACAACGTCGACGTGGACGCGGCGACCCGCCAGGGCGTGGTCGTGTGCAACGCGCCGCAGTCCAACGTGATCTCCGCGGCCGAGCACACGGTGGCGCTGCTGCTGGCCGCGGCACGCAACGTGCCGCAGGCCCACGCGGCGCTGGTCGAGGGGCGCTGGGAGCGCTCCACCTGGAAGGGCACCGAGCTGCACGACAAGACCCTCGGTGTGCTCGGGCTGGGACGCATCGGGACGCTGGTCGCCCAGCGGTGCCACGCGTTCGGGATGCGGCTGGTCGCCTACGACCCCTTCGTGACCCCTGACCGGGCGGCCCGGCTGGGCGTGGAGCTGCTGCCCAGCGTCGAGGAGGTGCTCGAGCGCGCCGACTTCGTCACCATCCACCTGCCGCGGACGCCGGAGACGGTGGGTCTGCTCGACGCGGAGCGCCTCCGTCGGATGAAGCCCTCGGCGCGGCTGATCAACGTCGCGCGCGGCGGGATCATCGATGAGGACGCCCTCGCCGAGGCGCTGCAGGAGGGCGTGATCGCCGGCGCCGCGCTCGACGTGTTCGACGCGGAGCCGCTGACCGAGAGCCCGCTGTTCGGCCTGCCCAACGCCGTGGTCACTCCCCACCTCGGTGCCTCGACCGACGAGGCCCAGGACAAGGCCGGCACCCAGGTGGCCGAGGCCGTCAACCTCGCGCTGGCGGGCGAGTTCGTGCCCTCCGCGGTCAACGTGCCCGGCGGGGAGGTCGACGACGTCGTGCGGCCCTTCCTGCCGCTGGGGGAGAAGCTCGGGCAGCTGTTCACCGCCCTGGCGGCCGACGGCATCGGCGGCGAGGTCACGGTGGAGACCTGCGGCGTGCTCGGCGAGGCGGACGGGCGCCCGGTGGGGCTGGCGGTGCTCAAGGGGATGCTCGCCGGCGTCTCCAACGAGCCGGTGACGCTGGTCAACGCCACGCTGCTGGCGGAGGAGCGCGGCATCCACCTGCGCGAGGTCTCCGAGCACCACAGCGAGGACTTCGTCTCGCTGCTGCGGGTCTCGGGCACCGGCCGCGACGGCGAGCCGATCCGCGTGGCCGGCACGATCGTGCAGCCCGGCGACCGCGAGCGGCTCACCGAGGTGTGGAACACCCCGGTGGACGTCGAGCCGACCGCGCACATGGCCTTCTTCCGCTATGACGACCGACCCGGCGTCATCGGCACGGTGGGCACGGGCTTCGGCGAGGCGGGCGTGAACATCGCCGCGGCCCAGGTGGGTCGGCGCAGCGCCGGGGGCGAGGCGATCATGGCGCTCTCCCTCGACGACGCCGTGCCGCGCGCGGCGCTCGATGACATCATCGAGCGGATCGGCGCGCACGAGGGCCGCACCGTCACGCTGGTGTGACGGTGCCGGCGCCCCGCATCGGCTCGAGGCGCAGCCTCTGGACCGCCCGGCGGCGCACCGCCAGCACGGTGAGGCGATAGCCGTCCACCTCGGCGGCGTCGCCGGGTTGGGGCAGGCGACCCAGCCGCTCGGCCACGAGGCCGCCGATCGTGGCCGACTCCCCGCCGCGCAGCGTGATCCCGAGGTCGCCGAGCTCGTGGACCGGGTAGCGGCCGGGCAGCTCCACGCCGCCCCCGGGCAGCCACGCGACCTCGTGGCCCAGCGGGTCGTACTCGTCGTAGATCTCGCCGACGAGCTCCTCGACCAGGTCCTCGACGGTGACGATGCCCTCGAGACCGCCGTACTCGTCGACGACCAGCGCGAGCTGCCGACGTGAGCGCTGCAGCTGCCGCAGCGCGGTGACCACGTCGAGGGACTCGGGGAGCACCACGGCCGGGTGGGCGTGGTCCGCCACGGTCCCGGTGCGGCCCACCAGCGAGAGCACCGCGACCGTGCGGTCCGCGTCGTCGATGTGCTCCTCGTAGACCGGTGCGCGGCTGTGGCCCGCTGCCGCCAGGCGCGCCAGCGCGTCGTGCGCGGGCAGCCCTGACGGCAGCGCCAGCGCATCCGTGCGCGGGACCACCACCTCGCGCAGCGTGCGACCGACCAGCTCCAGGGCGTCGGCGACGATGCGCTGGTGCGCGGGGGCGAAGATGTCGTGGTTGCTGATGAGGTCCACCACCTCCTGCGCCGTGGCCTCCTGGCGGGTGCGCGCGGGATCGCCGCCGAAGGCGCGGACGAGCGCGTCGGTGGCGTGCGAGATCACCCAGACCACCGGCGTGGCCACGCGTGCGAGCAGGTCCAGGGGCCGGGCGACCAGCAGCGACCAGCCGCTGGGGTGCTGCAGCGCGAGTCGCTTGGGCACCAGCTCGCCGGCCACCAGGGTGACCAGCGTCAGCGCGACGGTGACCAGCAGCACCGCGGCCGGGGCCGCGGCGGCGCCCAGCGCGTCGAGCCGGGCTGCGAGCAGGCTCGCCAGCGTGACGGCGGACACCGCCGAGGCGAGGAAGCCCGTGAGGGTGACCCCGAGCTGGATCGTGGCGAGGTAGCGGTTGGGGTGGCGCACCAGTCGGGCGACGGCCCTGCCGGCGCGACCGCGCGCCTGCAGGCGCGCGAGCTCGCCACGACCCAGCGACAGCAGCGCCAGCTCCGAGCCGGAGAAGGCGGCGTTGAGGCCGATCAGGGCCGCGACCAACAGCAGCTGGAGCCCGAGGTCGCCCATCACATCCTCCTGCGGCGGGCAGATGCCGCGATGTGCGGAGCCGTCGCTGCGGCCCGCGGGGTTCAGCGTGGGGCAGCGCGCGGCCCCCGCCCAGTGTCCAACGTCCCGGCTGGCGATGACGCCGGTCCCCGCCCGGCGTCGCCCTCGCGCTCGATGCCGCTTCGTGCCATGCGGCCGGCCCCGCTCGCCGGCCCCGGCCGGACGACCGACGCCCACGTACTTGACATCGACGTCAGTCTCCACTCAACTGCTCACGAGATCGACGTCGATGTCAACTTTCAGGGAGTCGCCGTGTCGCTCGCATTCGTCTTCCCCGGTCAGGGCGGGTTCCGTCCCGGGTGCCTGGCGCCCTGGGATGGCCACCCGGCGGCCGGGGTGCTCGACGAGATCAGCGATGCGCTGGGCCGCGACGTCCGCGCCCTGGCCGACGACCCCGGGACCGGGGGCCGCACGGCCGACGCGCAGCCCGCCATCCTCGCCGCCTCGCTGGTCGCCTGGCGCGCCGTGACCCAGGCCGGCGTGCGGGCCGACCTCGTCGCCGGGCACAGCCT
>SKLC01000142.1 GCA_007123425.1 Nitriliruptoraceae bacterium | reverse complement strand
ATCGGCCGGGGCCCGCGACGGGCAACGGCGCCGCCACGGTCACCGGCGCGGCCGACGACGCCCCGTGGCTGCGCCGGGGCCTCGCACGCGTCTGGGAGCTGGCTACGCGATGGTGAGGCCGCCGTCGACCGCCAGGACCTGCCCGGTCACGTAGCTGCCGGCGTCGCTGGCCAGGAACAGCAGCGCCGCGGCGAGCTCCTCGTGCTCGCCCGCGCGCCCGGCGAGCACCCGACCGATCTGGCGGTCGAGATAGCCGGGCGGGTACTGCTCGGTCATCTCCGAGGCGAAGAAGCCCGGCGCCAGCGCATTGACGCGGATGTGCTTGCGCCCGGTCCACTGCTGCGCGAGATCGCGGGTGAGCCCGTTGAGCCCGGCCTTGCTGGCGCTGTAGGCGGCCTGTGGCAGCCCCGCCGTGGTCAGCGACAGGACGCTGGAGACGTTGACGATGCTGCCGCCGTGCTCCATGGCGTTCGCGGCGGCACGCGCCATGGCGAAGCAGCCGGTCAGGTTGACGTCGAGCACCCGCCGGAACTCCTCGATGTCCTCGCGCAGCGCCGGCACGGCCGTGCCGATGCCGGCGTTGTTGACCAGCACGTCCACGCGCCCGAACTCCGCCACTGCGCGCTCGACCACCCGGTCGGCGTCGGCGGGCTCGGCGAGGTCCGCCGCGATCGGCAGCGCCCGGCGACCGGTCTGCTCGACCCGCGCCGCGGTCTCCTTCAGCCGGTCCTCACGGCGTGCGGCCAGTACGACGTCGGCGCCCGCCTCCGCCAGCGCGCTGGCGAAGCTCACGCCGAGGCCCGAGGAGGCGCCCGTGACGATGGCGACGCGATCGGTCAGCAGGAAGCGGTCCAGGATCATCGACGGCCCTTCGACGTCACACACACCGCGTTCGCGGCGCGACCGCGAGAACCTAGTGGTGGGAACGACCGGGTCGGGCACCCCAGGTCCGCACGCCACCGCTGCACGGCCGTGGCCGGCGCCGGCCACCGCCGGGGCACCCCGGCCACGCGACCACCGACGTCTCGCGACGTAGGTCGCGCGCCCGCTACTCGCCGAGCGCGGCGGCCAGACCGGTGCCGAAGGCCCGCTCGATCTCGCCCAGCGGCAGATCGAGCAGCTCGCGCACCACCAGGCGATCGCCCCCGACCGTGCCGATGTCGCGCAGCGGCACCTCGGCGTCGGAGCACACCTGGGCGAACTCGCGCACGTGCCGCGACGGCAGGGTCACCACGACGCGCCCCGGCGCCTCGCTGAACAGCGCCTGGACCTCCGAGACGCCCTCCGGCAGCGACACCTCGACGCCCACCGCCCCACCCACGCACGCCTCGACCAGCGTGGTCAGCAGCCCCCCGCCCGACACGTCGTGGGCGCTGGTGATCCAGCCCTCGTGGGCCGCGAGCGCGAGCACCTCGCCGATCGCCGCCTCGAGGTCGAGGTCGACGGGCGCGAGGCGGCCCTCGGCGGGCCGGTCGAGGAAGCGCTGCAGCTCGCTGCCGGCCAGGCCGGGCTCCGTCTCGGCGCCCACGAGGAAGACCAGGTCGCCTTCGTCCTCGAACGCGGAGCCCAGCGCGTTGCCCGCCTGCTCCAGCAGCCCGAGCACGCCCACCACGGGGGTCGGATGGATGGGCGTGCCGCGGGTCTGGTTGTACAGCGACACGTTGCCGCCGGTGACGGGGATGCCCAGGGCCGCGCAGGCCTCCCCCATGCCCGCCACCGACTCGGCGAACTGCCACATGACGTCGGGACGCTCCGGGTCGCCGAAGTTGAGGCAGTTGGTGGTGGCCAGCGGGCGGGCGCCGGTGCAGGCGACGTTGCGGAAGGCCTCGGCGACCACCCGGCGGGTGCCCTCCCGCGGGTCGAGCAGACACCAGCGGCCGTTGCCGTCGGTGGCGCAGGCCACGGCCTTGTGGCTGTCGGGCAGCCGCACGACCCCGGCACCGGCCATGCCGGGCCCCAGCACGGTGCCACCGAGCACGAGCTGGTCGTACTGGTCGGTCACCCACGCCTTCGAGGCCACGTTGGGCGAGGCGAGGAAGCGCAGGGCGAACGCTTGCGCGTCGCCGGGCTCGCCGTCGAGGCCGGGGACCGTCAGCGACTCGGCGTCGGCGGCCTGCAGCTCATCGAGCCAGCCGGGGCGCTCGTAGGGGCGCTCGTAGACCGGTCCCTCGTCGGCCAGGGACCGCGCGGGCGTGCGGGCGACCACCTCCCCGCCGCGGTAGAGGATCAGGTCGTCGCCCTCGACGACCTCGCCGATCACCGAGGCGGGCACCCCGTAGTGCTCGGCCACCGCCAGCACCTCGTCGAGCCGCTCGGGCGAGACCAGCGCCAGCATCCGCTCCTGCGACTCCGAGCACAGGATCTCCCAGGACTCCATCGACGGCTCGCGCAGGTGGACCGCGTCCAGGTCGACCTCCATGCCCATGGAGGCGGCGGAGGCCAGCTCCGCGGTGGAGCAGGCGATCCCGGCCGCGCCCATGTCCTGGATCCCGGAGATGAGGTCGCGCTCGTAGAGCTCGAGGCAGCACTCGATCAGCAGCTTCTCGGCGAAGGGGTCGCCGACCTGCACGTTGGGGCGCTTGGCGTCCAGGCCCTCGTCGAACTCCTGGCTGGCCAGCACCGACGCGCCGCCGATGCCGTCCCGGCCGGTCGCCGAGCCCAGCAGCACGGCCTTGTCGCCGGGGGACTCCGCCTTGGCGAGCTGGAGGCGGTCCCGGCGCAGCACGCCGATCGCCAGGACGTTGGTCAGGGGATTGTCGGCGTAGGAGTCGTCGAACACGGTCTCGCCGCCGATGTTGGGCACGCCCACGCAGTTGCCGTAGCCGCCCACCCCGCGGACCACCCCGTCGACGAGGTGGCGCTGCAGCGCGTCGGGCTCGCGCCGTCGCCAGGTGCCGTCGGTCCAGCCGCCGGGGTCACCGAAGCGCAGCGGGTCCATGATCGCGATCGGCCGGGCGCCCATGGTGAAGATGTCGCGCAGGATGCCGCCCACGCCGGTCGCCGCGCCCTGGTAGGGCTCGACGAAGCTGGGATGGTTGTGCGACTCGATCTTGAAGCTGACCGCCAGCCCGTCGCCCACGTCGACCACGCCGGCGTTCTCGCCCGGCCCCACCAGCACCTGCGGCCCGGTCGAGGGCAGCTCGCGCAGGTGGACCTTGGAGGACTTGTACGAGGCGTGCTCGGACCACATCACCGAGTACATGCCGAGCTCGGCGACGGTGGGGACCCGGCCCAGCGTCTCCTCCACGCGGTCGTACTCGTCGCCGCGCAGCCCCAGCTCGTGGCCGAGCTCGCGGGCGCGCTCACGCGTCAGCGTCTCGTTGGCGGGGAAGGTCTCGGCTTCCGGGGCGCTCACGGGGCGATGTCCTTGCAGGCGGGCTCGAGCAGCGGCCGGGGGAAGCGTAACCCGCGCGACCCGCCCGCCACGCTTCGGCACCTGCCGCGACCCGCCCCACGACATCGCCGCCCGTGCTCCTACGAGGCTCCGACAGGCCAGGGTTTCGTGCCCGGCGTCGAGGTCGTGTTGACTTCCCGCCCGGGAGAGGAGCAGCGTGATGGGGACCTCGAGCGTGGCGATCGTGACCGGGGCGGCCTCCGGGATCGGAGCGCAGGTCTGCTGGGCCCTGGCCGACCGCGGGCTGACGGTGGTGGTCACCGACCGGGACGAGGCCGGCGGCGCGGACCTGGCCGCGCAGCTGGCCGCCGAGGGCCACGGGGTCGAGTTCGCGCCCCTGGACGTGACCGACCCACGGGCACACGAGGCGCTCGTGGACGGGGTGGTGGCGCACCACGGGCGGCTCGACGTCGCCGTGAACAACGCCGGCGTCTCGGGCCGGGTCGCTCCCACCGGCGAGTACACGGTCGCCGAATGGCGCGAGGTCCTCTCGATCGATCTCGACGGCGCGTTCTACGGCATCCGGGCGCAGCTGCCGCCCATGGTCGAGCAGGGGGCCGGCCGCATCGTCACCATGGCCTCGATCCTGGGCCAGGTCGGCTTCGCGGGGCTGCCCGCCTACGCGGCGGCGAAGCACGGCGTGGTGGGGCTGACCAAGCAGGTCGCCCAGGAGTACGCCGATGCCGGCATCCGCGCCAATGCCGTGGGGCCGGGGTTCGTGGACACGCCGCTGCTCGCGCGCCCGGAGCTGCCCGCCGAGGCGGTCGGCCTGCTGGAGCAGCTGCACCCGGTGGGCCGCCTGGGGACCGCGGAGGAGGTGGCCGGGGTGGTCGCGTGGCTGTGCACCGACGCCCCCGACTTCCTCACCGGCGCCTACCTGCCGGTGGACGGCGGCTACCTCAGCCGGTGACCGCGCGCCAGGGTCGTAGGCCCCCGGTGCGCGGGGTACGCTGACCCCGTCGGCTCGACGGCGAGGCAAGGAGGCGACGTGGACTCGCTCAACATCCTGCGAGCGGTGCTGGTCGGCGGCACGTTCGTGCTCGCCCTGCTGCTCGCCGTCGACGGCCGCTGGCTGCCGGCCGCCGTCCTGGGTGGCGGGATCCTGGCCCACTTCGCACTGTGGGGCTACCTCTGGCGCGAGCGCCGCGAGGAGCGCGAGCGCATCGCCGCGCTCGAGGGCGCCGCCCCACCGGCTGCCGGCTGAAGGCGCTCCGGAGCCCTCAGGCGTCGAGCGTCGCTCCCGCGGCCGCGAGCAGCGACGTGAAGAACCCCAGGCCGTCCGTGCCGCCGATCAGGGTCTCGTCGACGGCGTGCTCGGGGTGCGGCATGAGCCCGACGACGTTGCCGGCCTCGTTGCAGATCCCGGCGATGTCCCGGGCGGCGCCGTTGGGGTTGCGCCCGTTGGCGTAGCGCACCACGACCCGCCCCTCGACCTCCAGGCGGTCGAGGGTGGCCGCGTCCGCGTAGTAGCGGCCCTCGCCGTTCTTGACCGGCACGATGATCTGCTCGTCGGGCCGGTAGGCGCGGGTGAAGGGGGTGTCGGTGCGCTCGACGGTCAGCGGCACCGGCCGGCAGACGAAGCGCAGCGCCTCGTTGCGCAGCAGCGCGCCCGGCAGCAGCCCGGCTTCGCACAGCACCTGGAAGCCGTTGCAGATGCCCAGCACCGGGCCTCCCTGCTCGGCGAACTCCGTCACCGCGCGCATGATCGCCGCGCGGTGCGCGATGGCGCCGCAGCGCAGGTAGTCCCCCCACGAGAACCCGCCCGGCAGGATCACCGCGTCCACGCCCCCGAGGTCCTCGTGGGCGTGCCAGAGCGCCACCGGCTGGCCACCGGCGAGCTCCACGGCACGCCGCGCGTCGCCGTCGTCGAGCGAGCCGGGGAAGGTCACCACGCCCACGCGCATCGTCGAAGTCCTCACCGTCGCCTCACGGCGCGAGGGTAGCCCCCGGCCCGCGCTCACCGGTCGTCGCGCAGCCCCGCGTCGACGAGGCCCTGCAGCGGATCGGGCCCCGCGAGCAGCTCGGCCGCGTCGAGGCAGCCCCGTGGCGGCTCGTCGCCGTCGAGCAGGTCGAGCGCCTCGCAGGCCAGGTGCTGGGCCTCGGTGGCGGCCAGCGCGGACGCGGCCCCCACGGGCCGGCCCGGGAAGTCGTCGTCGGCGAGCAGCGTCAGCTCGTGCACCAGCACCGGCGTGGCCCGCACGGCGTCCTCGAACTGGAACTTCGCGTTGAGCTCGACCACGAGCTCCCCGCCGTCGACGCGGGTGGTCGACTCCACCCCGGTCATCTCGAAGACGGCGATCTCGAGCCGCCCTCCGGCCCATGCCCGCAGGCCGTCCCGGGCCGCGTCGAGCCCGGGGACCGCCAGCACCTCGCACAGGCCCTGCAGGGCCACCCGCGAGGTCGCGCGCGCCCCCTCGTCGCCGACGAGGTCGATCTGCTGGGCGCAGGCGGGCCCCTCCTCGCGCTCGCGGGTCTGCGTGTACTGCACCTGCCCGCGCGCGTAGGTCATCTCCGCGTCGCCCGGGGGGCGCCGCTCGGCGGGGGCGATGTCGCCGTCGGGGATCGACAGGAACGCCCAGATCGTCACCCCCACCGCCACCGGCGCGAGCACGAGCATCGCGATCACGAACCACCGTGCCAGCACCGGCTCGCCCGTGGGCAGCGTCGGCAGGCCGTCGTCGGGCAGCGGCGGCGGGTCGTAGCGGTCGCCGGCACCCGTCGGCGTGTCGGGGCGCGGCTCGTCGGAGGCAGGCATGGGGCGAGGGATCCCTGGCGCCGGGCCCGAGGGGCCGTCAGGCCTCGGCGGGCTCGTGGTCGGCGCGCTCGTGGTCCTCGATCACGCGCCAGGCGTAGCTCTCGATGACCGGGTTGGTCAGGAAGTCGGCGCACATGCGCTCGACCCGACGGGCGAGCTCCTCGCCCTCGGCGTCGACGTCGAGCTCGAGGTGCTTGCCCACGCGGACCTCCTCGACGCCCTCGTAGCCCAGGCCGGGCAGCGCGCGCTCGACGGCGCGGCCCTGGGGATCGAGGATCTCGTGCTTGAGCAGGACGTCGATGGCCACGCGGGGCATCCGGGCGACTCCTCGTCGTCGATGCGGCGCCGCAGGGCGCCGTGAGCCGAGCGCGAGTGTAGCCCCGGCCGCCTCGAGCCTCGGTCAGCGGGCCGGCACGCGCGGCCGCTCGGCAGCGGCCACCACCCGCCGCAGGGCCTCGGAGTCCACCGGCTTGCGCAGGTGGGCCACGCCGTGGACCGCGGCGAGGTCGAGCAGCTGGTCCTCGGCGACCCCGGAGAGCAGGCACAGCACCCGCGGGCGCCCCAGACCGCGATCGAGCATGCGGATCAGCTCGTCACCTCGGCGCCCCTCCAGCCGGACATCGAGGAGCAGCAGGTCGGCCCGGCGCTCCGCCGAGGCCAGCAGCGCCTCCTCGGCGCTGGCGGCCACCCGTACCTCGTGGCCCTGGGAGCGGAGGTGCAGGTCCAGCATGACCCGCAGTTCATGGTCGTCGTCGACCACCAGCACATCGGCCACGGCCCATCCCCTCGTGCGTCTGCTGCCGTCATCGGATGCTGCCCGACCCAACGACGCCCGGCAGGGGTGGTGACGGCCCGGGCGCCCGCCCACGGCCGATCCCCGCGAGGGCGCGTCAGACCATGGCCTGTGAGGAGACGTCGGGGTGCTCGCGCACGAAGTCGGCCATCGCCCCCAGCCAGCTCGCGCGGTCGGGCAGGCGCACGCCCTCCTCCTCGAGCAGGGGCGCGGCGGCGTCGACGGTGTAGTGGGTGGGGTGCGAGAGGTAGGCCACCGCGGCGGGTGGGATCTGCATCAGCCGTTGCAGGCCCGGCACGCGCCGCAGCGCCCACTGGGCGAACCGGAGCGGGAGCCGCAGGGTCAGGATCCGGCGGCCGGTCACGCGCCCGAAGAGCTCGACCATCTCCGCGATGGTGTACGGGCGGGGGTCCGCGAGCGCGTAGGTGCCCCCCACCGTGTCGTCGCGGGCGGACAGCGCGTCGATGCCGTCGAGCACGTAGTCGCGCGGGACGATGT
>SKLC01000357.1 GCA_007123425.1 Nitriliruptoraceae bacterium | reverse complement strand
GTGGACTTCAGCGACAGCGAGACGCGCTCGCGGTCGAGGTCCACGTCGAGCACCTCGACGTCCACCTGGTCGCCGACCTCGACGACCTCGGAGGGGTGGTCGATGTGCTGCCAGGACAGCTCGGAGACGTGGACCAGGCCGTCGACGCCGCCGAGGTCCACGAAGGCACCGAAGTTGACGATGGACGAGACCACGCCGCGCCGGATCTCGCCCTTCTGCAGCGAGGTGAGGAACTCGTTGCGGAACTCGCTCTGGGTCTCCTCGAGGAACTTGCGCCGCGAGAGCACCACGTTGTTGCGGTTCTTGTCCAGCTCGATGATCTTGCACTCGAGCGCCTCACCCACGTAGGGCTGCAGGTCGCGCACGCGGCGCATCTCCACCAGCGAGGCGGGCAGGAAGCCGCGCAGGCCGATGTCGAGGATGAGGCCGCCCTTGACCACCTCGATGACCGTGCCCTGCACCGTCTTGTCCTCGGTGTAGATGCGCTCGATGGTGCCCCAGGCGCGCTCGTACTGGGCGCGCTTCTTGGAGAGGACGAGCCGACCCTGGTCGTCCTCCTTGTTCATCACCAGCGCTTCGACGACGTCGCCGACCTGCACGACCTCGTTGGGGTCCACGTCGAGCTTGATGGACAGCTCGCGGGCCGGGATGACGCCCTCGGACTTCCAGCCGATGTCGAGCAGCACCTCGTCGGGGTCGATCTTGACGACCACGCCCTCGATGAGCTGGCCCTCGTCCATGGAGCGCAGGGTGCCCTCGAGCGCAGCCTCGAAGTCGTCGTCGGAGATGTCGTTCTCGACGATCTCCTCCCCGGTCGAGGTCATGCTCGCGCCCGGGTCGTCCATGACGACGAGCGGGTCGGCGGCGCCCTGGGCGCCGGAGCCGGCGGCGGGGTCGGTCGGGTTGGGGGTCTCGGGGGTATCGGCCATCGGGGTCGGTTCTCTTCGGTCGTCGGGAACGGGTTCGTGGATCGTGGCGGCGTGCGCCGTCACACGGGTCCGCGACGCCGGCCTCCACCGGTCGCGGCGAGCTTGCGACGGGCAGAACGGCACGAGTGAGCGCCGTCGGACGGCGCGGACGTCCCGAGAGGGTCGCAGCCCCTGGGCGTGGTGTCAACGTGCGCCAGGCGTCCCGCGCGCTGCCGCCCGCGGCGGGGACGTAGCCTCCGAGGCCGGCCGCGTGACGGGCGACGACGGAGGTGGCAGGCGATGGGTGACGAGCGGCGCCCGGCGCTGCTGCGCGGCGGCGACGGCCGTGCGCGCTGCTGGTGGTGCGGACACGACCCTGCCTATGTCGCCTACCACGACCACGAGTGGGGCCGCGCCGAGCACGACGACCTCCGGCTCTTCGAGAAGCTGGTGCTCGAGGGCTTCCAGGCGGGCCTGTCCTGGCTGACGATCCTGCGTCGCCGCGATCGGCTCCGGGCGGCCTTCGCGGACTTCGACCCGGAGCGCATGGCGGCCTTCGACGCCGCCGACGTGCGCCGCCTGCTCGCCGACGACCGGTTGATCCGCAACCGCGCCAAGGTGGAGGCCGCGATCGCCAACGCCCGCCGCTACCTCCGACTGCGCGAGCAGGGCGAGACCCTCGACGAGGTCGTGTGGGCCTTCGCGCCCGCGCCGCGGCCACGCCCGACCAGCCGCCTCGAGGTCCCCGCGACGACCCCCGAGTCGACCGCGATCGCGCGCGAGCTCAAGCGGCGCGGCTGGCGCTTCGTGGGCCCGACCACCGCCTATGCCTTCATGCAGTCCATGGGGCTGGTGGACGACCACATCGCCGGCTGCTTCCGGGGCGGGGACGACGTCGGGGCACAGCACCCGACGCGTCAGGCTCCGTAGCGCCCGGCGCGGGGGGCATCCGGCGGCGGCCACCCGGCCGCGGCGTCGTGCCACTCGGCTCTACCCCTGCCGTCCTCCGGGAAGGAGGCTGGCTGCAGAGGGGAGCGGCCCCGGGGGGTGTGCCATGGCCTACCGAAGGATCACCCGACACCGATGGTTGTGGATGCTGACGTTGCTGGCGGTGGCGCTCTCCCTCTGGCCGGCCCAGCTCACGCCGACCGCCGCCGCGACCACCGGACCCGACGCCCCCATCCTCGTCCGCGACCGAACCTGGATCGTCCGTGGCGGCCCCACCTTCGTCTACGGGCGCCCCGGTGACGTGCAGCTCATGGGCGACTGGGACGCTGACGGCATCGCGACCCCGGGCGTCTTCCGCGACGGGCGCTGGTACCTGCGCAACCGACTCGCGGAGGGCACCGCCGACATCTCCTTCGCCTACGGCCGAGCAGGCGACGTCCCCGTCGTCGGCGACTGGAACGGCGACGGGCGGACGACCATCGGCGTCGTCCGCGGCACGAGGTGGCACCTGCGCAACGCCAACGCGGGTGGGAACGCCGACATCACGTTCGGCTACGCGCGCCGGGGGGACGTGCCCGTGACCGGCGACTGGAACGCCGACGGCCGCACCGGCATCGGCGTGGTCAGGGGACGGACCTGGTACCTGCGCAACACGCTGTCGACCGGCACCGCGCAGCTCAGCCTCGCCTACGGGCGGCCCGGTGACCGGCCCGTGACCGGCGACTGGAACGCCGACGGCCGCACCGGCATCGGGATGGTCCGCGGCCGGACCTGGTACCTGCGCAACACGCTGTCGACAGGCACCGCCGCATCGACTCTCGTCTTCGGCAATTGCGGTGACGGGGCGCTGAGCACCGGCTCCGCACGGACCGCGCCCGGAGTTCCCGTGTCGATGCGAGGCACCGAATGGACGGGCCTGCCCACGACCGAGCGGGTGGTCGCCCTTACCTTCGACGCGGGCGCCAACGCCGACGGACTCGCGTCGATCCTCGGGACCCTCGAGCGCACGCAGACACCGGGCACCTTCTTCCTCACGGGGAGATGGACCACCAGCTACCCCACCCTCGCACGGCAGGTCAGCGCCGCCCACCCGGTCGGCAACCACACCGACACCCACCCTGATCTGCCGACGCTGACGACGACCGCGGCGCGCGACGAGATCATCAGGGCACACGAGCTCATCCGGGCGACGACGGGCCGCGAGCCACGACCCTGGTTCCGGTTCCCGTTCGGCGCCCGCAACGCGGGAACCATCGAGGCGGCCAACTGCCTCAACTACGGCTCGGTGCGCTGGACGGTCGACACCCTCGGCTGGAAGGGCACCTCCGAAGGGCAATCGACCGCCACCGTGACCCAGCGGGTGCTCGCCAACCTGGGCCCCGGCACCATCGTGCTGATGCACGTCGGCTCGCACCCCAGGGACGGCAGCACCCTCGATGCGGCTGCGCTGCCCGAGGTGATCAGGCAGGTCGAGGCACGCGGCTACCGGTTCGTCGACCTCGACCAGTACCGCTGAGCGCCGCCGACGGCGTGCGCCGGCCGGATGCCCGAAGCGCCGGCTGCCACCCCCGGGTGGCGGTCGGCGCTCCCTCGTGGGCGCTCCCTGGTGGGCGCTCCCGGTGACCGGGTGGAGATCCGCCGGGACCAGGAATGCTACAGTGATCGATGTCGCATAGGTCGCCCGGGTCGCGATCCCGGGCAACCGCGGTCGGTGGCAGGCACCCGCCCCCGACCGCGAGGCGCGGATCATCGGGAGAGGGACATGGCACCTCGCAGCGAGCGGGAGGCACCCACCGCCGCCCAATCCACCGCCGAGGGATGCTCTCCCGAGCCCGAGCACGTGCCGGTGGTGGTGGTCGGCACGGGCTTCGCCGGCCTGGGCGCCGCGATCGCGCTGCAGCGCGAGGGCCGCGAGCACCTCGTGCTCGAGCGGGCCGGCGACCTCGGCGGCACCTGGCGCGACAACCGCTACCCGGGCTGCCGCTGCGACGTGCCGTCCCATCTGTACTCGTTCTCCTTCGCCCCCAATCCGGACTGGAGCGAGACCTACTCCCCGCAGGGCGAGATCCGCGCCTACCTGCAGCGCGTCGCCGAGGAGCACGGCGTCCTCGACCGGGTGCGCTTCGACTGCGAGGTCCGCCACGCCACCTGGGACGAGCGGGGCCAGCGCTGGCATCTCGACACCTCACAGGGCCCGCTGACCACCGAGGTGCTGCTGCTGGGCAACGGTCCGCTGGCCGAGCCGGCGATCCCCGACATCCCCGGCCGCGAGGACTTCGCCGGCACCGCGTTCCACTCCGCCGCCTGGTCGGACCACGACCTCACCGGCGAGCGGGTGGCGGTGGTGGGAACCGGCGCCTCGGCGGTGCAGTTCGTGCCCGAGATCGCGGATGCCGTCGCCCATCTCACGGTCTTCCAGCGCACGCCCCCGTGGGTGCTGCCGCACCGCAACCGGCGGATCAGCGACGCCGAGCGCGCCGTCTACCGCCGGCTGCCCGGAGCCCAGCGGGCCGTGCGGGGCATGGTGTACTGGTCCCGGGAGCTGCTGGCCGGCGCCCTGCTGCGCAACGACCGGTCCCTGGAGCGGCTCGAGGGCCTCGCCCGGCGCTACCTGCACAGCCAGGTGCCCGACCCGCGCCTGCGCGCGCGGCTCACCCCCGACTACCGCCCCGGCTGCAAGCGCCTGCTGCTGTCCGACGACTGGTACGCGACCCTGCAGCGCGCGCACGTGGAGGTGGTGACGGACAAGATCACCGAGATCCGCCCCCACGGCCTGGTGACCTCGGACGGCGCCGAGCACGAGGTCGACACGATCATCTACGGCACCGGCTTCCACGTGACCGACAACCCGATCGCGCATCGCGTCAGCGGCGTCGGCGGCCGGAGCCTGGCCGCGGCCTGGGAGGAGTCCGGGGCGCAGGCCTATCTGGGCACCACCGTGCCGGGCTTCCCGAACCTGTTCCTGCTCGCCGGTCCCAACACCGGCATCGGGCACACGTCGCTGGTGGTCATGATCGAGGCGCAGCTGGCGTACGTCATGGACGCGCTGCGCGTCCGCGACGAGCGCGGGGCCGCCACCCTCGAGCTGCGGGCGCCCGTGCTCGAGGGCTGGACCCGCGAGGTCCAGGCCAAGGCCGCGGGCACCGTGTGGAACTCGGGCGGCTGCGCCAGCTGGTACCTCGACGAGCAGGGGCGCAACACCACGCTGTGGCCCGACCACACCTTCCGCTTCCGCCGTCGCACCCGCCGCTTCGACGTCGAGCGCTACGAGCTGACCGCGCCGCGGGACGCCATCGCCCACGACGCCGCGTCCCGCGGTGGTGAGCCACCGCGCCTCGAGCACCTGGAGGTCGCCCCGTGAGCCGCCGAGGCATCATGATCACCGCCGCTGTCGCCGGTGCCGCCGTGGGGGGTGCCGCCGCCCTGCAGCGCGCCGACGCCCGCTGGGCCCGCACGCCCAACCCGTGCGCACCCGAGGAGGCCCTGCTGCCGCCCGGTGAGCGCCGCACGGTGGTGACCGACGACGGCGCCCGGCTGGCGGCCACCGTCGCCGGCGAGGGCCCCACCGTGGTCCTGAGCCATTGCTGGACCGGCAGCCGCGAGGTCTGGTCGCCGGTGGCGCACCGGCTGCTGCGCCGCGGCCACCGGGTCGTGCTCTACGACCAGCGCGGCCACGGGTCCTCGACCGTCGGCGACGACGGCTTCGCCATCCCCCGGCTGGGCGCCGACCTCAAGGCCGTGCTCGAGGCGACCGAGGCCCGTGACGCCGTGGTGGCCGGACACTCGATGGGCGGCATGGCCGTGCAGTCCCTGCTGGCCCACCACCGGCCGGTCGTCCGCGAGCGGGTCGGCGGCGCGGTGCTGGTCGCCACCGCGGCCTCGGGGCTGAGCCAGGGCGCCCGCGACCACCGGCTGCGCCGGATGGTGGCCAGCCGAGCGGTCGAGCGGCTGCTGTCCCGGCGCCTGGGCCACGCGGCCGTGCGCGGGACGGTGGGCCGCACGGTGTGCCGCGAGCACCTGACCACCACCCGCGACCTCTTCCTCGCCTGCCCACCCGAGACCCGTGAGGGGTGGCTCAGCGCCATGCAGCGCATGGATCTGCGCGCCGGCCTGCGCGACCTCGAGGTCCCGGCCGCCATCACGGTCGGGACCCGCGACGTGCTCACCCCGGTCTCTCGCGCCCGGGACCTGGCCCGGCTGCTGCCCCACGCGCGCCTCGAGGTGCACGACGGGCTGGGGCACATGCTGCCCATCGAGGCCCCCGACGAGGTCGCCGGCCTGATCCTCGAGATCGCGCCGCGCCCCGTCGCGCCGGGAGCGCACGCCAGCTGACGCCCGCCCCGCCGACGCGGGGCGACGAGAGCAGGAGATCGCCGATGCAGGGCTTCGCCGACGAGGTGGCGGTCGTCACCGGCGCGGGGTCGGGCATCGGCCGCGCGCTGGCCCTCGACCTGGCCCGTGCGGGCGCGCGGGTCGAGGTCAGCGACGTGCGGGCCGATGCCGCGGAGGAGACCGCGACCCGCCTCCGCGAGCTGGGCGCCTGGGCCAAGGCGGCCGAGCTCGACGTCACCGATCGCGCGGAGGTCGAGGGCTACGCCCGCCGCGTCGAGGACGAGCACGGCCGCGTGGACCTCGTGATCAACAATGCCGGGCTGGCCCTGGCCGCCCAGGTCGCCGAGCAGGACCTCGACGACGTGGCCGCCGTGCTCGACGTGAACCTGCGCGGCGTGATCCACGGCACCCATGCCTTCCTGCCCGCGCTGCACCGCGCCCCCGCCGGCCGGCTGGTGAACCTCTCGAGCCTGTTCGGCCTGGTCCCGATGCCCTACAACAGCGCGTACGCGGCATCCAAGTTCGGCGTGCGCGGCTACACGGAGGCACTGGCCATGGAGCTCGACATCGCCGGCTCCCTCGTGTCGGTGACCTGCGTGCACCCGGGCGGCGTGGCCACCAGCATCGTCGACCACGCCCGCAAGGCGCCCGGCAACGAGGAGCTGGCCGAGGGCTTCAAGCGGGCGCTGCGCATGCCGAGCGAGCAGGCCGCCCGGATCATCCTCCGTGGCGTGGCTCGGCGTCGGCGCCGGGTGCTGGTGGGAGCGGACGCGTGGGCCGTGCACACGGCCAGCCTGCTGCTCGGCCACCAGTGGCAGCGGGTGATCGCCGCGGCCGCCCGGCGTCGGCTGGGCTGACGGCGGCGTCCGCGAGGCGGGGGACCACGGCCCCGCGCGGTACCGTTGGGACCCCGCTCATCGCCGCCGCCGAAAGGGCGCCATCGTGGTCCTGCGCCGCGCGCTGTCACGTCTGGGACCGCGCCCGGACGACCGGTTCGTGGGGACGACCGAGAAGGTGCCCGACAGCCATCCCAAGGACGGGCTGTTCACACAGCCGGTGCGCGTGGCGGACCTGCGGCTGCGCGAGGTCGAGCAGCTCGACGACGACCGCCGGCGCGTGGTGTTCCAGGCCACGGTCCGCGACGCCGAGGACCTGCGCTGCCCCGACCTGTCGGTGGAGGCGCGGGTGGTCGGGCCCGAGCGCACCGGCACGGGGCAGTCGACCACGAACCTGATGGGGGCCGTGCGCATCCGCATGGAGGGCCCGCCGGGCACCTACCGGGTCGAGATCGTCGACGTCGCGGCGGGCGG
>SKLC01000311.1 GCA_007123425.1 Nitriliruptoraceae bacterium | reverse complement strand
CTGCTGGCGAGCCTGCACCGGCTGGTGCGCTCCTCGCCGGCCCCGCTGACCATCGAGGACGTGCTGGGGGCGGTGCACAGCCAGGTCGAGGAGATGTTCGAGCCCGACGCGGTGGTGCTGCTGCTGGAGGACGCCGATGGGCGCTGGTGGCGCTCGGTGGACGCGGCCGGCACGACGCCGGTCGGCGAGGTCGCCTACGCGGACCTGCCGGCGCCGCTGCTGCACGCGGGCGAGGCGGCTGATCCCGTGATGGTCCCGCAGCTGGGTGCGGCCGGGGGCCTGACCGCGGCGGCGCGCTCCGGGATCTACCAGTGGCTCTACAGCCGGGGGCGGCGCGCTGCGCTGCTGGCCATCGAGCGCAACGAGGCCGGCGAGGTGCCCCAGGCCCACCTGGAGTCGCTCTCGCGCCTGGCGGCGCCCCTCGCGCTGGCGCTGGACAACGCCGTGTGGTTCGCCCGGCTGCAGTCGCTGGGCGCCGAGTACGAGCGCCAGCGGCTGGGCGCCCAGCTCCACGACCGCTTCGCGCAGTCGCTGGCCTACGTCGGCCTGGAGCTCGACCGCGCGGTGGCGCGCCACCAGGACGACGAGGAGCTCATGGCGGTGCGCGACGACGTGCGCGGCACGTTGAGCGAGCTGCGCCAGACCCTGCGCGATCTGCGCCTGCGCTGCACCGAGGGGCACGGTCTGGTCGAGACGCTGTCGGGGTACCTGAGCCGCACCGGCGAGCGGCACGGCGTGGTCGCCACGGTGGACGCCACCGACGACTTCCCCCGGCTGTCGCTGCCGGTCGAGAACCAGCTGCTGCGGGCGGTGCAGGATCTGGTGGACCTCGCCTGCAGCCGGTCACGAGCGACCGAGGTGCGGGTCCGGCTGCTGGCGGAGGACGAGCGCCTGCGGGTGGTGGTGCGCGACGACGGGGAGGGCCTGGACGAGGCGGAGCTCGACCTCTCGGGCGCCGGCGCGCTCGCCGACATCCGTGACCGGGCCGACGCGATCGGCGCCCGGCTGGACCTGCGGAGCCGGCCCGGGGAGGGCACCGAGGTGGCGATGACCCTGCGGAGGGGCCGATGAGGCCGCGCGTGCTCCTCGTCGACGACCACCGCCTCGTGCGGGAGGGGCTGCGCCGCACGCTCGGCGACGCCGGCATCGAGGTCGTGGGCGAGGCCGAGGACGGCGGGCGGGCCCTGGCGCTCGCGGTGGAGCTGCGCCCCGACGTGACCCTCATGGACATCACGATGCCCTCGATGGACGGCGTCACCGTCACCCGGCGGCTGCGGCGCCGCGCGCCCGACACGCGGGTGGTCATGCTCACCATGCACGACGACGAGGAGCTGCTGCAGCAGGCGCTGGCGGCCGGCGCGGTCGGGTACCTGCTCAAGGACGCCGGGGGCGAGGAGGTGGTCGCCGCGGTGCACCGGGCCCACGCCGAGGGCGTGGCCGCCACGGCACAGGTGGGCGCCGGCCCGCCGCTGGCGCGGCCCACCGGAGCCGGCTCCCCGGGGCACGGTCCCGACCTCAGCGACCGGGAGCTCGAGGTGCTGCAGCTGCTGGCCGATGGCTGTGCGCCGCGCGAGGTGGCCACGCGGCTGTTCATCAGCCCGAAGACGGTGCGCAACCATCTCTCCCACATCTACGCCAAGCTCGAGGTCGCCGACCGGTCCCAGGCGATCGTGGCGGGCCTGCGCCACGGCCTGATCGACCTGCCCGAGGGCTGAGGGCCGGGTCGCCACCCTCGCCGATCGCGCGCGGGGCCGCGTGCCGGGCGCCGCAGGGCTGGCCCACCTGCGAGGCCACGGTTGGCTCCTGCGGAGGGGAGGCGTCCACCCGTGCCTGCCCTGTTCTGACTAGTCCGCGTTTGAAATGGGTCATGTGACCCATGGAGCCACCGGCACCACACGTCGTAGACACCGGATGGCATCCCTGCGAGGGGCAGGGATGCCGGCGCTCGACGCCACCTGGGGACGACAAGGACCGGCCTTGGCAACGCAGACGTCGAATTCCAACACGCGCCTGGTGATCATCGGCGCGCTGGTGCTGTTCGTGGGCGTGATCCTGGTGCTGGCGATCCTTCGCGGCAGCATCGCCGGCGACGATCCGGTACCGCCCGAGACCACCGCCACGGGCGAGGCGAGCGGGCAGGAGAGCGAGCCCGAGGACGAGCGCCCCGACCTGGTGACCGACGACGAGACCAGCACCGCCCGCCTCGACCTGCCCGTCGATCTCGAGGACGGCCACGAGGCGGTCACGGTGCGGGCCTCGTTCGCGCGCGGCCTGGCGGCCCTGCCCGCGGCCGGCGACCGGGTGGTCGTCTACCAGCTGGGCGACGCCGAGGAGGTCGACGACGAGGAGGACGAGGACGCCGAGGCCGGGCCCGCGCCCGAGGGCGACGCCGAGCGGGTCCTCGCCGACGTCGAGGTGCTCGGCGTCATCGGCCCCCGGCCCGCCGCCAACGACGGGACGCTGACCTTCGTGCTCGCGGTGGAGGAGGACGAGGTGCCCGGCCTGCTGCCCATCGCCCGCGACGCCGAGCTGTGGCTGACGCTGCTGCCGGGCGACGAGGGCGGGGCCGGCGGCGAGGATGACGAGCTCGACGCGGGAGGCGAGGACGTATGAGCGGCCAGCGCAACGTCATCGTCGTCGAGCCCGACCCGCACCTGGCGGTCACCGTCGAGGCGCTGCTCAGCGGCGTCCACCCGGTGCCGGAGCTGCTCGCGGTCGCCGACGTCGAGGAGCTGGAGTCCTGGGCGCGACCGACCGGGGTCGTGGTCGCGGGGCCGTCGTGCGCCGACAAGCAGTCGCTGGCGGCACTGACGGCCTTCCGCGACCGCCATCCCGCAGTCCGGATCGTGCTGGCCTTCGACCGCCGGCCGGGCGCGCCGATGCGCGACGTCGTCACGATCGGCGCGGACGCGCTCATCGACCCCACCCACGCCGAGTCGCTGCGCGGCGCGATCCTGCGGGCCATCGACCTCGCCGACGGGCTCGCCGCCGCGCTCGAGGCCGCGCAGGAGCACGCGGCGGCCCCCCTGGGGCAGGTGCTCACGGTCTGCTCGGCGACGGGCGGCTGCGGCAAGACCTTCTACGCCACCAACCTCGCCGTGGCGCTGGCGCGCATCACCGGCCGCAAGGTGGCGCTGCTGGACCTCGACCTGCAGTTCGGCGAGGTCATGACGGCGCTGCGGCTGCGCCCGCAGCACACGATGAGCGATGTCGCCGCCATCGACGACGAGGGCGAGCTGGGGACCTATCTCACCGAGATGCTCACCGCGCACGAGTCCGGCGTGTGGGTCCTGCCCGCGCCGCTGGACCCCGCCGAGGCGGACCGGGTGGGGCCCGAGGACATCGGCCGGGTGCTGGGTGCCCTGCAGGAGCAGTTCGACTACGTGGTGGTCGACAACCCCACGGGGCTCGGCGAGGGGACCCTGGCGGCGCTGGACCGCTCGACGCACCTGTTCATCCTGGCGGCGCTCGACCTGTCGTCGGTGCGCAACCTGCGGCTGTTCCTGCAGACCCTCGACCGGCTGCGCATCCCCCAGGACGACCTGTCGCTGATCCTCAACAAGGACCAGACCGGGGTCGGGATCGACGCGGCCGACATCGAGCGCCTCTTCCCCCGCGGCTTCCGCTCGAAGATCCCCTACTCGCGCCAGGTCCCCCGGTCGATGAACAGCGGCGTGCCGCTGTTCGCCTCCGAGCCCGCCTCGCTGGTCGCCGGCGGCATCGTCGAGGGCATCGTCGACCTGCTGCCCCAGGACGCACGGGATGCGGCCCGTGAGCTCACCGAGGTGCAGCACGTCCCCTGGTACCGGCGCATGTTCCGCCCGACCCCCGCGCCCGCCGACGCGTAGGAGCCGTACGCCGTGGTCAAGCTCTCCGACAAGCTCGTGCAGCAGACACAGGCCGAGGCCGAGGACGAGGCCCCGGCCCGCAAGGCGGCCACCAAGCGCTCGACGACGCGCAAGGAGCCCGCCAAGCGCCCCTCGGCGTCCAAGCCCGCCAAGAAGGCCACGGCGGGCTCGGGTGACGGCACGTCCGGCGGCGCCGGCGGCAAAACGGGCGGCTCCGGCAGGACGGGCGGCTCCGGTGGGACGGGCGGCTCCGGCCGCAGGAAGGCCACGGCCTCGACCGCCGGCAAGGGCGCCAAGGGCGGCCAGGGCGGGAGCGCGAAGAGCGGCCGTGGCGGCAAGGGCGAGGAGGGGCAGGCGCGCTGGCACGAGGCGAAGCGCGCCGTCCGCGAGGACGTCGTCGCCGAGCTCGCGCCGCGGGTGGGCCGCGCGGGGCTCGAGCCGGAGGACCTCGAGGACGAGGTCACCGCGACGGTCGACCGGATCCTGCAGGCGAAGGAGCTGCGCATCTCCGTCGCCGAGCGGCGTGCCTTCGTCGCCGACGTCATCTCGGACGTCCTGGGCTACGGCGCGCTCGACGAGCTGCTCGCCGACCCGGACGTCACCGAGGTGATGTGCAACGACTTCGACGAGATCTGGGTCGAGCGCGACGGGATCGTGGAGCGCACCGACGTCGCCTTCAGCGACCGCGACCAGTACCGCAACGTCATCCAGCGCATCGTCTCCGCGGTCGGCCGGCGGGTCGACGAGTCCTCGCCGATGGTCGACGCGCGCCTGCCCGACGGGTCCCGCGTCAACGTGATCGTGCCCCCGCTGGCGGTGCACGGCCCCTGCCTGACGATCCGACGCTTCGCCGAGGAGCCCTACACGGTCACCGACCTCATCAACTTCGGGTCGATGTCCGACGACCTCGCCGTCGTGCTCGAGGCGTGCGTGCGGGGCAAGCTCAACGTCCTGGTCTCCGGCGGCACCGCCTCCGGCAAGACGACGCTGCTCAACGTCCTCTCGCGGTTCATCCCGGAGCACGAGCGGATCATCACCGTCGAGGATGCCGCCGAGCTGCAGCTGCAGCAGCCCCACGTGGTCACGCTGGAGGCGCGGCCGGCCAACGCCGAGGGCCGCGGTGAGGTCCCGATCCGCGAGCTGGTGCGCAACACGCTGCGGATGCGCCCGGACCGCATCGTGGTCGGGGAGTGCCGCGGCGGCGAGGCGCTGGACATGCTCCAGGCGATGAACACCGGCCACGAGGGGTCGCTGACCACCCTGCACGCCAACACGCCGCGCGACGCGCTGTCCCGGCTGGAGATGCTGGTGCTGATGGCCGGCGTGGAGCTGCCCGAGCGCGCCATCCGGGAGATGATCGCGGCCGCGGTGGACGTGATCGTGCAGGTCACCCGCCTGCCCGACGGCTCCCGCAAGGTGGTCTCCGTGCAGGAGATCCAGGGCATGGAGGACCGCACGATCGTCCTGCAGGAGCTGTTCGCCTACGAGCCCGACATCGACGCCCAGGGCCGCTACCGCGGCAACGCCACGCCGACCGGCCTGCGCCCGAAGTTCCTCGACAAGCTCAAGACCCACGGCGTCGACATCCCGGCCGCGGTCCTGCGGCCCGAGACCCCGCGCAAGCGCGCCACCACGGGGCGGAAGCGATGATGGAGCTCCTCGCCGCGCTGCTCGTCGGCCTCGGCCTGGCGCTGCTGGTCGTGGCGCTGCTGCGACGCGCCCGCCGGCGCCAGGACGAGATGCTGGCGTACCTCGAGCTGCCGTTCTCCGAGGAGGACTACGACCCGCAGGAGGTCGTCGAGCGCATCGGGCTGCTGCAGCCCAGCATCGGCGCCGTCGACGAGGCGCTGGGCAGGATGGAGCTGGGCACCCGCATCGCCGCCAAGCTCGAGAAGGCCCGGGTGCCGCTGCGCCCCGGCGAGTACGTGCTGGCCGCCGCCGTGTCCACCCTGGCGGTGTCGCTGTGGTCGTGGCTGCTCACCGACCAGGTGCTCATCGGCCTGGTCGTCGCGCTGCTGGTGCCCGTGGGCTTCGTGGCCTACCTCGACCGCCGGATCCGCAAGCGCAAGCAGGCCTTCGAGGAGCAGCTGCCCCCGACCCTGGGCCTCATCGCCTCCTCGCTGCGGGCCGGCCACACCCTGCTGCGCGCGATCGACATGATGGTCGAGGAGACCCCGCCGCCGATGTCGGAGGAGTTCGAGCGGGTGCTGGCCGAGACCCGACTGGGCCTGCCGCTGCTCGACGCGCTGGACCGCATGGCCGAGCGGGTCGAGGTCGAGGACTTCGAGTGGATCGTGCACGCGATCCGCATCCAGCAGCAGACCGGCGGCAAGCTCGCCGACCTGCTGTTCACCCTCGCCGACTACATGCGGGAGCGCGAGGAGGTCCGCCGCGAGGTCCGGGTGCTCACCGCCGAGGGCCGCTTCTCCGCGATCGTGCTGGCGGCTCTGCCGTTCCTCGTGGCGATCTGGCTGCAGATCTCCAACCCGGGCTACTTCGCGCCGATGCTCGCCGGCGGCGGCATCGCGATGCTGTTCGCGGCTGCGCTGCTGATGGGCATCGGCGTGTTCATCATCGTGCAGATGGTCAAGGCGGTGGAGCTGTGACGACGACGTTGCTGATGGTCGCCGCCAGCATGCTCGCCCTGTCGGGGCTGGCCATGGTGGGCGCCGGGCTGCGCTTCGCCCGCACCTCGCCGGTGGACGAGCTGCTGGCCGAGTTCGACGCGGGCCCGGAGCACCTCGACGAGTACCACGGCCGCCTGCAGGAGGGCTTCGGTCGTCGGCTGCTGGCCCCGCTGGGCACCTCGGTGCTGGAGTCGGTCCAGGGGCTGCTGCCGCGCAACCACCTGGCCAACATCCGCCGGCGCCTGGTGCTGGCCGGCCTCTCCGGGCGGATTGGCGCCGAGGAGTACGTCGCTGCGCAGGTCGTGGGCCTGGTCGTGGTGGCGCTGGCGGGGCTGGGCGCCAGCGTGCTGGCCGACTGGTCGGCGCTGCGGGTCGCGGCCGCCGCCGTCGTCGGCGCCGCGGTCGGGGCGCTCGCCCCGTCGCTCTACGTCAAGCACCACCGCCAGGAGCGCGTCGAGGCCATCGAGAAGGAGCTGCCCGACGTCCTGGACGTGCTGGCCATCTCGGTGGAGGCCGGCGTCGGGCTCGAGGGCGCGATGCTGGCGGTCACGGAGCGCTTCTCCTCTCCGCTGTCCGACGAGCTCGGCCACACCCTGTCGGAGATGGAGCTGGGCCTCTCCCGCCGCGAGGCCCTGCAGAACCTGCGCGCCCGCACCGACATCCCCGACCTCAACGGCTTCGTGCTCGCGCTGCTGCAGGCCGACGCGCTGGGCATGCCGATGGCCAAGGTGCTGCAGACCCAGGCCGAGGAGATGCGCCGGCGCCGTCGCGGCAAGGTCCGCGAGGCGGCCGCGAAGCTGCCGGTCAAGCTGGTCTTCCCGCTGGTGATCTTCATCCTGCCGGCGCTGTTCGTCGTGATCCTCGGGCCGGCGGTCATCTCGATCGGCCAGAACCTCATGGGGTCCGGGGGGCTGGGATGAGCGAGCGCGCATGCCGGTGGATCGCAGCCGAGGAGGGGGCCACCTCGGTGGAGTACGGGATCCTGGCCGCCGCGGTGGGCATCACCCTGGTCGCTGCGGGTCCCGCGCTGGCTGACGCG
>SKLC01000394.1 GCA_007123425.1 Nitriliruptoraceae bacterium | reverse complement strand
GGGCTCGGCGGCCCCGGGATCCCCGCCGGGGCCGGCATCCGTCGCGCCCTCGGCTCCGGCCGTCGCCTCGGGCGAGGCCGCAGGGTCGCGCTGGGCCGGGTCGCTCTGCGCGGGATCGTCGGGCATGGCCTCGGCCGCGGCGTCCTGCCCGCCGGGACCCTCCTCGACCACGATGGCCTGGGGGGCCGGATCGGCCTCCGACGTGGCGGTCGGCGCGCAGGCGGCCAACAGGAGCACCAGGACGGTCAGGCCCCCCAGCATCCGTCGCACCGCCATCAGTCGCCCCCGGACCGGAGCACCTCGGGGACCTCATCGAAGGTGCAGTGCAGGCGGATGTCGGGCGGATCCACGTCGAGGTCGGGCTGGCACGGCATGACCTCCTCGAGAGGCAGCTCGAGGGCCCGGCGCCCGGCGACCTCCAGCGCACGCCCCGCCAGCTCCATCGCGCCCGGGTCCAGCTCGACGCCGAGGGCGCGGGAGAGCTCCTCCTGGTCCACCAGCACGGTGACCCGACCGGTGTCGATGCCGGTGATCTCGACCTCGCCGCGGGCCAGCGCCCCCCGGTCCAGCTCGATGCGGTCGGCGCTCAGCGCCACGGTCCCGACCACCAGCTGTCGACCGGCGACCTCCTCGAGCGTCACCTCGATGCGCTCGAGCTCGCCATCGAGCACGAGGCGCGGCAGGAAGGGCGATCCGGCCACGTAGGCGTCGACGCGGGCCTGGTCGTCGGTGCGGGCCCGGACGGTCTCCTCGATCCGGTCCTCGACGAGCCCCGGGGCCACCAGCTCGGCGATCACGCCCGCGACCAGCAGGATGCCCCCGATCACGACCACGCCCCGCAGCATCGTCTCCGCCTTCCGTCGTCCGCGTCCGCGCTCGCCCCCGCACCCCATCAACGATCGGGGCGCCCCGAGGACGCACCGCGACCGCCCGCAGCGCGGCCCTTCGGGCCCGGGGCGGCCCCCGGAGGTCCCGGTCGGACCACGGGCCGGCCCGCACCCGCGACCCTACGCTCGCGCACCCGACGACCCGAAGGACGCAGCGATGGCGGACACCGGCGGCCAGGTGGCCCTGCGCGAGCACGCGGAACGGCTCGGGATCGACCACGAGGTCGAGGACCCGGTCAAGGTGCGGGTCGGGCTCGGCCTCGGCGGCGCGCTGGCCGCGGCGGACCTCTGGACCGTGGTCGACACCAGCGAGGAGGTCGGCCTCGACTCGCTGTGGTTCGCGGAGCGGCTCACCGGCGATCAGCTGTCCCCGATCGCGGCGATGGCCGCCGTCGCCGCGCGCACCCGCCGGCTGCGGTTCGGCACCAGCGCCACGATCCTGCCCGGCCGCGACCCCGTGCGCCTCGCCAAGGACATCGCGACGATCGACGTCCTCTCCGACGGCCGGGTGATCCCGGTGTTCGGGCTGGTGGCCGCGCACTCGGGCGATCGTTCCCTGCTGCGCGTCCCCCACGGCGCCGCGGGCTCGTGGGCCGACGAGGCGCTGGCGGTGATGCGCCGGCTCTGGCGCGGCGAGCGCGTCGACCACGACGGCGAGCACTTCACCTACCGCGACCTGCGCGTGGGCCCACGCACCTCCGCATCGCCCCACATGGACGTCTGGACCGCTGGGCACAGCGACGCGGCGGTCGACCGTGCCGGCCGGCTCGCGGACGGCTGGCTGCCGTCGTTCCTCCCGCCGACGCACTACGCACAGCGGGCCCGCGCCGTGCTCGAGGCTGCGGGGCGCGCCGGCCGGGGATGGGATCTCGGCCACTACGGCATGGTGGTGCCCTACGTCCCGGCGGGGCAGGGCGCCGCGGCCGAGCCGGTGCTGGCGGCGCTGTCCCGACGCGTCCCCACCGAGCAGCGACCGGAGGTCCTCGTGGAGGACCCCTCGCAGCTGCGCCCGCAGATCGAGCGCTACGTGGCGGCGGGCGCCTCGAAGTTCGTGGCGCTGCCGGTGGTCGCGCCGGCCAGCTGGGGCGAGGAGATCGCCTGGCTCCAGCAGGAGGTGGCCGCGCCGATGCGCGCATGGCACGTGCCGGGCTGACCTGCTCGTGGTTGTGGGCGTGCGAGGGCGGGCCATGGGCCCTCCGGCCGTGCGGGGTCCCGGGTCCCGGGTGACGGAGGTCCCTGGACGGCGGGGACCCGAGCCGGCATGGTGGCGGCAGCCAGGGAGCTCGGCGATGGGACGCCACCGGACACGCGTGCACGGCCACGACCTCGACGCCTTCGGGCTGGTCGACTGTCCCCAGCGCGATCGACCACCCACGGTGCTCGACTGCGTGGGCTGCCCCCGACTCGTCGGGGCGGCCACCGACGACGACGGAGAGCTCACCAGGGTCCGGTGCACCGCGCCCCCGCGACACGCCGACCGCGACCCAGCGAGGATGAGGACGTGACCGAGCCGACACCGCAGGCACCCGACGCGCCGATCCCGCCCGCCCGCGAGCTCGTGGTGGGCGTCGACGGCTCCGAGGCCTCGCGACAGGCGCTCGCCTGGGCCGTGCGGCTCGCGCCCCGCCTCGGCGTCCGCGTGACCGCCGTGCAGGTCACCGACGACGTGTTCACCGCGCAGGACAAGGGCTACTGCACGCGCGAGCAGGCCGAGCAGTGGGCGGCCGCGGCACGCGCCGAGTGCGTGCAGGCGATGCGCGCCGTCCTCGACGAGCTGGGGGTCGAGCAGGAGCAGGTCACGCTCGACGTGATCCCGGGACAGCCGGCCGAGGTCCTCATCGAGCGCTCGAAGGACGCGGAGATGCTGGTGCTCGGACCCCGCGGCATGGGCCGCATCCGGCTCCTGCTGGGCTCGGTGAGCCTGGCCTGCCTGCAGCGGGCGAGCTGCCCCGTCGTGATCGTGCGCGACGAGCAGGTGGCCGCGGACTGACCGGATCGCCCGCGAGCCCGTCCGCGGCGGCCGGCCCGGGCGCGGCCCGGGCCACCGCGTGGGTCACTGCCCCCGCGACCAGCGGAAGTGGACGATGACGTGGCCCGAGTTGCCGGCGTCCTTGTCGACGCGGTGGTAGCGGGCCTTGACGTCCTTGCGGTCGAGATAGCGCAGCACCCGCTTCTTGAGCTGCCCGCTGCCCTTGCCGTGGATGATCTCGAGCTGCTTGGCCTTGGTGGCCTGCGCCTCGTCCATCGCCTCGGCCAGGGCCTGGTCGATCTCCCGGCCCCGGTTGAACACCGGATGGAGGTCGAGGGTGAGCTTCCGTGTCGACATGGCAGGCGTCCCGTTCTCGCGCGCCGGGCACGCAGAAGGGTACGGCGTGCTTGTCGCCGGCGGCGGGGGCTGGCAGGCTCCGGCGCGCCGCACGAGGAGGCACGGTGGCAGTCGACGAGGCGACCCTGGCGGATGCGGTGCGCCGCCACCTCGACGTCGCCGGCCGCGTCGAGGGGCTGCGGCGACTGACCGGGGGCGCGTCCAACGAGACCTGGTCCTTCCGCCTCGTGGACGGGGACGGGCAACCCGAGCCGCTGATCCTGCGCATCGACCGCCGCGGCACCTGGCTCGGGCCCACCACCGAGGCACGGCTGCTCGAGGCGGCCGGCCGGCACCAAGTGCCCGTGCCGCGGGTGCGGTTCGTGCTGGACGAGGACGACGGGCTGGGCGCCGGCTACGTCATGTCCCACGTCGAGGGCGAGACGATCCCCCAGCGGATCCTGCGCGACGAGTCGCTGGCCGACGCCCGCGCGGCCATGGCCCGCCAGGCCGGCCGGATCGCCGGGCGCATCCACACGGTCCCGCTCGAGGAGGTGGGCGAGCTGCCCGGCGTCGACGGGCACGCGCATCCCGCACAGGCGCAGATCGACCAGCAGCGGGAGCTGCTCGACGCCTACGGCGAGCCCCACCCGGTGCTCGAGCTGGCGCTGCGCTGGGCCGAGGAGCGCCTGCCGGCGTTCGAGGGCGCCACGCTCGTCCACGGCGACTTCCGCAACGGCAACTTCGTCGTCGGCCCCGACGGGATCCGCGCGGTGCTCGACTGGGAGCTCGCCCACATCGGGGATCCGCTCGAGGATCTGGGCTGGCTGTGCGCGCCGTCGTGGCGCTTCCGGCGGCTCGACCATCCGGTCGGCGGGTTCGGGCACTACGACGACCTGCTCGCCGGCTACGCCGAGACGTCGGGCCGCGAGGTCGACCCCGAGGCGGTGCGGTTCTGGGAGGTCCTGGGCAACGTGCGCTGGGGCGTGATCTGCATCATCCAGGCCTTCACGCATCTGCAGGGCCAGCACCGCTCGGTGGAGCTCGCCGCGATCGGGCGGCGCGTGGCCGAGGTGGAGCACCAGGTGCTGGCGATGATCGACTGAGGCGACCGCGCGGCCCGGCCCCGTGGGCCGTGCCCACCACCAAGGAGCCATCCGTGCAGGACCGTCCCACCGCCGAGGAGCTGCTCGAGGCCGTCGGCGAGTTCCTCGAGCACGACGTGCTGCCCCTCGAGGGGCGGGTGGGATTCCACGGCCGCGTCGCGCGCAACGTCGTCGACATCGTGCGTCGCGAGCTCGCGCACGGTCCCGACGCGAACGCCCGCGAGCGCGACGGACTCGCGCAGCTGCTGGGCACCGACCCGCCGGGCGACCTCACGACGGCCAACGCCGAGCTCGCCGGCAGCATCCGGGACGGCTCGCTCGACCACCGGCGCGACGAGGTGCTGGCCCACCTGCGTGCGGTGACCACCGACAAGGTGCGCATCGCATCGCCGCGCGAGCTCTGACCCCGGGGGCTGACCGGCCACGGCGAGACCCGGCGGGCGGCTCCTCGTGCCCCGGTCGCTCTCCCACTCAGTCGATCGCGTCGATCACGCCGGCGAGCAGCTCCTCCAGGCCCCAGTCGATCCCGCCGAACTCGCCGCTGAACCCGAGGCGGACCACGACGAGCTCCTCGGAGGGGACCACCACGACCTGCTGGCCCTCGTTGCCCGACGCCCAGAAGGCGTCTGCGGGCACGGTCGGCATCCGCAGCTGCCCGTCCGGGCCGGCGTTGAGCCACCACTGGGCCCCGTAGGGGGTGGTGGCCGGCTCGACGGGCGTGGTCGAGGCCTCCACCCAGCCCTCGGGCAGCAGCCGCTCGCCGTCCCACACCCCGTCCTGCAGGAACCACTGGCCGAAGCGGGCCCAGTCACGGGCGCTGGCGTACATGAAGGAGGAGCAGACCAGCCCCCCGCCGGCGTCGGGCTCCATCACGGCGCTGGTCATCCCCAGCGGCGCGAAGATCAGCTCGCGAGCGAGCTCCGGGCCGGCGCCGGAGGCCTCGTGGGCGACGTCGCAGAGCAGGTTGCTGGTGCCCGACGAGTACGACCAGGAGGTGCCCGGGGTGGCGGTGAGCGGCTGCTCGGCGGCGTAGGCGGCGGTCTCCCCGGGGGTGAACAGCATCCGGGTCGCGTCGGTGTCGGGGTCGTAGACCTCCTCGAAGCGCAGCCCGTCGGTCATGGTCAGCAGGTGCTCGAGGGTGATGTCGGCGCGCTCGTCGTCCCACTCGGGCCGGAGCCGGTCGTCGTCGAGCGCCAGCACCTCGGCGTGGACGAGCCGGCCCACGATGCCGTTGGCGACGCTCTTGGCCATCGACCAGCCCAGCAGCGGCGTCTCGGGCCCGAAGCCGTCGCCGTAGCGCTCCGCGATCAGCTCGCCGTCGGCGGCCACGACCACGGCGCGGGTGTTGCGCCGGCGGCCCTCGGGGTCGTCCTCGAGGAAGGCGCGGGCGATCGCGGCATCGAGCGCGTCGGCGTCGACGCCCTCGGGCGGGGCGAGCGGCGCGGCGCCCTCGGGCCACGGGGCGCCGGGATCGTCGAGGGTGACGGGCTCCGGCGGCGTGAAGCCGGGGTCCTCGTCAGCCAGCGTGCAGCCCAGCCCCTCGGTGACGTGGGCGGTGGAGCGCCAGGCCCCGAGCAGGCTGGCGCTGACCTGCTGGCCGGACTCGTCGGCCGAGACCCGCAGCAGCGGCACCAGCGGGTTGGGCGGCAGATCGCCCTGCATGTCGTCGACGGGGCGCTGCGAGAGCACGTGCCCGGAGCAGGTGATCTTGGCCGCGTAGCCGGTGGCGATCGGCGCGATCGGCCCCAGGTACCAGACGGCGCCGGCGAGCAGCAGCCCGAGCACGACGACCACCCCGAGCAGCACGCGGCGTGCGGTGGTCATGGCGGCTCCCGGCCGGAGGGGAGATGCGCAGGCTAGGCGCGCAGGCGACCTCAGCGGTCCCAGAGCCGGCGCTGGAGGCCCGTGGCGCGCTGGATGGGGCGGCGGATGGCCTCGGCCAGGATCTCCTCGCGGGCGAGCAGGGTCGTGCGACGCGTGGCACGCGTGATGGCGGTGTAGACGAGCTCGCGGGTGAGGATCGGCGAGGCCGTGTCGGGCAGCACGACCACGGCATGCTCGAACTGCGAGCCCTGGCTCTTGTGGATCGTCATCGCGAAGGTGGTCTCGCAGGCCGGCAGCCGCGCGGGGCTGAGCAGCCGCAGCGACCCGTCGGTGGCGGGGAAGGCGGCCACCCGCCGCTCGCGGTGGTCGGGGTCGCGCAGGATCACGCCCACGTCGCCGTTGTAGAGCCGCACCCCGTAGTCGTTCTGGGTCACCAGGACCGGCCGCCCCACGTACCAGGGCTGGTCGGTGCGGAAGCCGGGGACCTCGCGGGCCAGGCGGGTCTCGATCGCCGCGTTCCAGGCCTGGGCGCCCTGCCGTCCGCGTCGCAGGGCGCACAGCACCCGCAGCCGGCCGAGCGCGGCGAGCACCTCCGTCGGGTCGGTCCCGGGGTCCAGCGCGAGCTCGGCGTAGCGGGCGTAGGCGTCGGCGACGTCGGTCTCGCAGGTCCGCCGTGCGGTGACGTCGGCGGCCGGGTCGAGCAGGCGCACGCCCTGCTCGCCGTCGTCGGCCTCGCCGGAGCGCACGAGCGCCAGCGCCCGCCCAGGCTCGTCGTCCTCCCGCTGGATCGCGGCCGCGACCGTGGCCAGCGGGCTGCGGGTCCCGAAGCGGCGGAAGCGGTCGAGGCGCACGATCGCGTCCCAGACGCCGGACGTGGGGGCGGGCTCGACGTGCGGACCCACGTCGGTGCCCACGATCGGGGACAGCTCGGCGACCGCGGCGGAGGACAGCCGCAGCCGCGGGCGGCTGCCGGTGGGCCCGCAGATGTCGCCGAAGGCCGCGCCCGCCTCCACGGAGGCGAGCTGGTCGCGGTCACCGAGCAGCACCAGCCGGGCGTCGGCGCGCACCGCGTCGACCAGCTTGGCCATCAGCGGCAGCGAGACCATCGAGGCCTCGTCGACGATCACGACGTCGTGGGGAAGCGGATGGTCGGCGTCGTGGCGGAACCGGCTGGCCGAGTCGCGGCGCGTGCCCAGCAGCCGGTGGAGGGTGAAGGCCGGGGTGCGGGCCAGGGCGTCGCGCACCCGCTCGTCGAGGGTGAGCGTGGCCAGGCCCTCGCGCAGCGAGTCCTGCAGGCGGGCGGCGGCCTTGCCGGTGGGGGCGGCCAGGCGGATGCGTAGCGGGTGCTCGGGATCGGTTTCCAGTTGCTTGGCCTGCAACAGCCCCAGTAGGCGCACCACGGTGGTGGTCTTGC
>SKLC01000201.1 GCA_007123425.1 Nitriliruptoraceae bacterium | reverse complement strand
TCGCGCTGCGCCAACCGGGCCCGCGCACGACGCGCCGCGCGCCGGCGCCGCAGCTGCGAGGTGGCGAGGTTGATCGCCACCCGGTGCACCCACCCGCCCGGCGACTGCAGGCCCTCGACGTGCTCCCAGCGGGTCGCGGCGCGCAGCAGCGCCTCCTGGGCGACCTCCTCGGCGACCGCGCGGTCGTCGAGGAGCAGGTCCACCGCACGCACGACGCGCGGGTACTCCTCCTCGACGAACTGCTGCAACGCCGCGGGTGCCTGCACGCGACCTCCTACCGTCCCGGGCCCGTTCGCCGGCCCACCCTGCACACGCACGCATCGTCGCGAACGTGACACGCCGCCACCACAACGGGCGCACCACGCACGTCGATGGGCGGTGGTGACGCAGTAGCCTCGCGACGAGACGTCGACGCTGCCGAGGCGCCACCGTGACCGAGACTCCGCTGCGCACCGACCGCGACGAGCGCGGGGTGGTGACCCTGACCCTGGACCGGCCACAGGCCCGCAACGCCTTCAGCGCAGAGCTCATGCGGGCCATCGCCAGCCGGGTGGAGGAGCTCGAGCACGACGAGACGGTGCGCGCGCTCGTGCTGACCGGCGCGGGCAGCGCCTTCTCCGCTGGCGCAGACCTCACCTGGATGTCCTCGCTGAAGGACAACACCTTCGAGGAGAACGTCGAGGACTCCCGGCACTTCGAGCGCATGCTGCGGGTCGTCAACGACTTCCCGGCGCCCACGCTGGCGCGGGTCAACGGGCACGCGATCGGCGGCGCCGCGGGGCTGCTCGCCTGCGTCGACGTCGCCGTCGCCGCGCGCGGGGCGAAGATCGGGTTCAGCGAGGCCCGGCTGGGTCTGGCCCCCGCGATGATCTCGGCCTACGTCCAGCAGCGCATCGGCACCGGCCACGCCCGCCGCTACTTCCTGTCCGGCGAGCTGTTCGACGCCGACCGCGCCTTCGCGATCGGGCTCGTGCACGAGGTCTGCGAGCCCGACGACCTCGACGCCACCTTCGCCCGGGTGCTGGCCGAGATGCTCAAGGCCGGCCCGCGGGCCCAGCGCGAGACCAAGCGCATGATCGCCGCGGTGGCCGAGGCCGGCTCGCTGGACGCCAGCGAGCAGCTGCGGCTCGAGACCATCGCCCGGCTCCGGGTCGCCGAGGAGGGCCAGGCCGGGATGTCCGCGTTCTTCGACAAGCGGCCCCCGCCCTGGATCCCCGACTGACGCCGGCGCGCGCCGCGTCGGCGCGAGCTCACTCCAGGTGCAGCTCCACCTCGGTGAGGTCCTCCTCGCTGCCCTCGCCGGCCGGGCTGTCCCAGAACACCTCCAGGGTCACCGTGTCGTGGTCCGCGCCCGCGCCGGCGAGGTCGATCACGGTCGAGTACTCGCCCACGCAGGGGCCGCCGCACTCGGCGGTGGTGAAGTCGTCGGCGAGCTCGGTGCCGTCCTCGGCGACCACGCGGTAGCGCACGGTCCCCTCGTTGACCGCGGCGCAGCCCACCAGCTCCACGCTGTCGAGGACCCGCTGGCCATCGACGGGCGAGGCGATGTCGATGAACGGCTCCATGGCCTGCTCGTCGCGCGTCGCGCAGGGGTCGGCGACCTCGGCGGGGTCCGGCTGCGGGCCCGGGTCGGGCTCGGCGGCGTCGTCCTCGCTGGCCTCCTCCTCGTGCTGGCCCTCGGCATCGCCCTCGTCGGCCGGTGGGTCGTCCTCGGCCTCCTCGTCCGCCGCCTCCTCCTCCTCGTCGGGGAGGTCGAGGTCGTCGAGCTCGTCCTGCTCCGTGGCGTCGACGTCGTCGTCGAGGTCCTCGATGGCGACCTCCTCGTCACCGCCACAGGCAGCGAGCAGCAACAGCAGGACCAGCGACAGGGACAGGGCGATGCGTCGCACGGGGGCTCCTCAGGCTCGAGTCGCGCGCATGGTGCCATACCCGCGCCGCCACCCCGCACCCCGGGCCAGCGGCGGCGCGGCCCGCTGCTAGCGTCGACGACGAGGCACGGCCCTGCGGCGAGGAGCGGACACCCGATGCGGCTGCCGGATGAGGTCACCATCGTGGAGGTGGGGCCGCGCGACGGGCTGCAGAACGAGCCCGACACCGTGCCCACCGAGGTCAAGATCGGCCTCATCGAGCGGCTTGCCGACGCCGGGCTGCCGGTCGTCGAGGCCACCTCCTTCGTGCATCCGCGCTGGGTCCCCCAGCTGGCCGACGCCGCCGAGGTGCTGGCCGGCCTCACCCGGCGCGCAGGCGTGCGCTACCCCGTGCTGGTGCCCAACGAGACGGGCCTCGACCGGGCGCTGGCCGCCGAGGTCGAGGAGGTCGCGGTGTTCGGCGCCGCGAGCGAGGCCTTCAGCCAGGCCAACATCAACCGCACCATCGCCGAGTCCCTGGAGATGTTCGCCCCGGTCATCACCCGCGCGAAGGAGCACGGCCTGCGCGTGCGCGGCTACGTGTCCACGGTGTGCGGCTGCCCCTATCAGGGCGAGGTGCCGGTCGACGACGTGGTGCGGGTCACGGCCTCGCTGTTCGAGCTCGGCGTGGACGAGGTCAGCGTGGGCGACACCATCGGCGTGGGCACCCCGGGCCAGGTCGCCGAGCTGGTCGGGATCCTGGGCGAGCACGTGCTGCTGGACCGGCTCGCGGTCCACATGCACGACACCTTCGGGCAGGGCCTGGCCAACACCCTGGCGGCCTTCGGCGAGGGCGTGCACATCGCCGACGCGTCGGCGGGCGGGCTCGGCGGCTGCCCCTTCGCCCCCGGCGCGACCGGCAACCTCGCCACCGAGGATCTGGTCTATGCCTGCGAGGGCTCGGGCATCCACACCGGCGTGGACCTGCCCGCGCTGATCGACACCACACAGTGGGTGCACGAGCGGCTGGGGCGCGCCCCGGCCTCCCGGGTCGCGCAGGCGGCGATCGCCAAGCGACGCGCCGCGGAGTCCGACTGAGCCCGTCGCGGCAGCGCGCCCGGACGGCCCGGGTCAGCGGATCTCGTCGAGGCGCTCCTCGAGCGAGGACTCCGAGAGCTCGCCGCTGGCCAGCGACACCAGCCGGCCGTCGGCGTCGAAGAACGCGGTCGTGGGCATCGCCCGCCCGCCGACCGCCGCGGCCACGTCCCCCTCGATGTCGAACAGGGTCGGGAAGTCGACCTCGTGCTCCTCGAGGAACTGCTCCGCGTTGTCCCGCAGGTCCATGTGGTCGATGCCGAGGAAGGCGATGTCGGGGTTGTCGGCCGCCGCGGCGTTGAGCACCGGCAGCTCGCGCTTGCAGGGCTCGCACCACGAGGCGAGGATGTTCATCACCACCGGCCGGTCCTCGTCCACCTCGCGGCGGATCCAGGCGGCGGCCTCGGGCCAGCCCGCATCGACGAGCTCCGCGTCACGCGGCGGCGGGTCGACCGGCTCGGCGTCGTGCACGTCGAGCCGGTCTGAGCCCCCACAGGCGGCCAGCACCAGGGCGAGCACCAGCAGGGCAGCGGTTCGAGCCGACAGCGAGCCACCTCCAGAGCGGGGCACCGACGACGTGGAAGGTACCCACGACCGTGGCGCGGGCACCGCCCCGTACGATGGCGCCCATGCCCTGTCTCCCACCCGTCCGGCGCTGGTGCGTGCCCGGCGCCGTCGCGCTGGCGACGCTGGCCCTGCTCGCCGTGCCCGCCGCGGTGCAGGCCCATCCCTTCGGCCCCCCGCCGCGCGCCTGGCTCGAGGTCGACGGCGACGTCGCGACCCTGAGCTGGGAGGCCGCCTACGACGACTACCTCGCCCTGGGCGAGCACCTGGGCGAGCTGGAGCCGGGCACCAGCGCCGCGTACGTGGATCCCAGCGTCCAGGTCGCGCCACCGCGCGCGGACGTCGAGGAGCTGGTGGCCTCCGACCGGCTGCGTGACTACGTCATGGACAACATCGTCGTCACGCAGGACGGCGAGCCCTGCCGCACCGAGCAGGCGAGCACCCAGCACCTGGTCGAGCAGGGGGCGTGGCTGCGAGTGCGTTGCCCCGCCCCGGTCGCGTCGCCGACGATCCGCATCACGATGCTCCACGACGTCAACGAGGCCTACCGCACCTTCGGCCTGATCGAGGACGGCGAGCCGGGCCCGTTCGCGATCTTCAGCGTCGAGCAGCCCGAGCACGAGGTCGACATCGAGGCGATCGCCGGCGCCGGTGACGGCCAGGCGCGCGCGGTCCTGCTCGGCGCCGTGGCCGTGCTGGCGGTGGGGGTCCCGGTGGCCTTCCGGCGCCTGACCCGGGACGGCGGGTCGTGAGCCCGCCGCTCGGCCCGGTCCTGGCCCAGGCGGTCGCGGACCGCCTCGAGGAGCGCTTCGCGCAGCTGATCGAGGTGGAGGCGGCCCTGGGCGTGCAGCTGGTCGCGATCGCCGCCGCGCTCGTGATCGGCGGGCTGCACGCGCTCGCGCCGGGGCACGGCAAGACGATCGCCGCGGCCTACTTCGCCGGGGGGCGGGGCCGGCGGCGCGACGCCGTGGCGCTTGGGATCGTCGTCGCGGGGATGCACACCGGCACGGTGCTGGTCCTCGGGCTCGCCCTCGACCTGCTGCTGCGCGGTCCGCTGCGCGTCGAGACCCTCACGCCGTGGATGATGCTCGCCTCCGGGCTGCTGGTGATGGGGCTCGGCGGCTGGCTGTCGGTCCGCCAGGCACGCCTGCGCCGCGGGCACGGCCACGCGCACAGCCACCACCTGCCGCCCGGCGTCTCGCCCTTCTCCCGCCGGGGTCTGCTGCTCATCGGTGTCGCCGGTGGGCTGCTGCCCAGCCCGTCGGCGTTCCTGGTGCTGCTCACCGCGCTGGCCACCGGCCAGCTGGCCTTCGGCCTCGCCCTGATCGCCGCGTTCAGCCTGGGGCTGGCGGCCGTCGTCGCCGCGTTCGGCGTGGCCGCGCGGGCAGGCCGCGAGATGCTGCGACGGCGGGCAGAGGACGGTGGGCTGGCAGGTCGGGCGAGCGCCGTGCTGCCCCTGGTGAGCTCCCTGGTGATCCTGGTCGCCGGCACCGCGGTGGCGACCTCGGCCGGACTGGGGCTTCTGCGCTGACCCCGCGTCAGCGGCGGGAGGCCACCTCGGCCAGCACCTCGTCGGCCGCGGCGAGGAACGCCCCGACCTCGCTCGGGGTGCCCACGCTCACCCGGATCTGCTCATCCATGCCGTAGGGCGCCAGCGGGCGCACGCCCACGCCGTGGCCGGCGAAGGCCTCGACCACGGGGCCGGCGGGCTCGCCGAGCTCCACGGTGACGAAGTTGCCCAGCCCCTCGGTGACCGGGACCCCCAGCCCACGCAGGTGGTGCGCCATGCGGGCCCGGCCCTCGAGGGTGCCCCGGATGCAGGCCGCCACATGCGCCGGCTCGTCGAGGCTGGCGATCGCGGCCGCCTGGGCGGTTCGGGTGACGTTGAAGCGCACCCGCCAGGCATCCAGCTCGGCGACGAGCCCGGGCGGGCCCAGCACGTAGCCCACCCGCTCGCCGGCGAGCCCGTGCGCCTTGGAGAAGGTGCGGGTCACCAGCAGGCGCGGATGGGCCAGCCCCAGCTCGGCGACCGTGGCATAGCCCCGCTGGCCGGTGGCGAAGTCGTGGTAGGCCTCGTCCACCACGACGGTGACGTCCTCCGGCAGGCCGGCGACGAGCGCCGTGAGCTGCTCGCCGGTCAGGTGCGCCCCGGTGGGGTTGCCGGGGTTGTCGATGAGCACCACCCGCGTGTCGGCGTCCACGAGGTCCAGCAGCGCGCCGACGTCGCGGGCGTAGCCGTCCTCGTCGCCGCTCGCCGGCCCCGCGGTCGGCGCCTCGAGGTAGGCGGCCCCGGCGTTGCGTGCTGCGAGCCGGTAGACGACGAAGGCTTGCTCGAAGGCCAGCACACCCGGGGCCGCGGCGCCGTGGCAGGCGTGGGCGACGGCGTCCATGAGCAGCCCCGCGGAGCCGGTGCCGACCGCGACCCGTGCGGCCTCGACGCCCTCGTGGGCCGCGAGGCGCTCGCGCAGCGCGGTGGCCTGGTCGTCGGGGTAGAGATGGGCCTCGGCCGCGGCCCGCCGGATCGCCTCGAGCGCGGCGGGCGCGGGCCCGAAGGGCGACTCGTTGGACGAGAGCCGCACGGCCATGCCCGGCGGAGGGCCGGCGGCGCTGGCAGAGGCGATCTGATCGGACACGGGACGGGTCCTCGACGACGGGGACGTGAGCCTAGGTCCCCGCGCCCGGCCGGCGAGCCGCCTCCCGGGCGGGCGCACGCGTCACAGGTACAGGCCCGTGGCCCCGTCGCGACGGGTGGAGGCCACCGCATGGACGTCGCGCTCCCGCACGATCAGGTAGCTCTCGCCCTGCACGTCCACCTCGATCGCGTCGTCGGGTAGATACAGGATCTCGTCCCCCGTGCCCACGTGGCGCACGTGCGGGCCGACCCCGATCGTCTCGCCCCAGATCCCCTTGCGGTCCACGGACTCGGCGGTCGCGGGGATGAGGATCCCGCCCTTGGACTTGCGCTCGCTGTCGTCGGGCGGGGCGACCAGGACGCGGTCGCCGAGGACGGCCACGCTGCGGCGGACGTCATCGGCGTCGTGGGGGTGCGGTTCGGTGGCGCTCATGGCGAGCAGCCTACCGCTCGCCCCCGGGCCCTCGGCCACCCGCCCACCGGGCGGGCGAGGTGGCCCACGACCCGCGTGAACCCTGGCGCGCCCGGCGCGCGTATGCCTCACTGACACCCAGGCCGCCGGCACCGCCGCCAGGCTCGCCGCGATGCCGGCACCCCGACCGTGCGGGAGGATGCGTGGGGGCCGAGGCCGACGACGTGGATCGGGTCGTGCGCGCCGCCCACGGCGACGAGGCGGCGATGACGACCCTCTACGACGCGTTCGCCCGGCCGATCTACGCCTTCGGGCTGCGGCGCCTGGGCGACCCCGCCCTGGCGGAGGAGCTCGTCCAGTCGGTGCTGCTGAAGGTGTGGCGCCAGGCGCAGCGCTACGAGCCCAGCCGGGGCAGCGTGCGCACCTGGGTGTTCACGATCGCGCGCACCACCGCGGTCGACCTCCATCGCCGCCGTCGCCGCCCCACGGCGCCCCTGCCCGAGGTCGGCGACCCCCTGGACGAGCTCGAGCAGCTGGTGCGCGCCGAGGCGGTGCGCGCCGCGCTGGACCGCCTCAGCCACGACCACCGACAGGTGCTCGACCTCGCCTACGTCCACGGCCTGACCCAGCACGAGATCGCCGACCGCCTGGGCGTGCCGCTGGGCACGGTGAAGTCGCGCACCTTCTACGCCCTGCGCGCCTTCCGGCTCGCCTGCGACGAGCTGGGGATCGATGATGGGTGACTGCGAGCTGCGCCACGACCTCGGTGGGTACGTGCTCGGCGGCCTGCCCCCCGAGCAGGCCGAGCGCGTCTCCCACCACCTGGCGACCTGCGCGAGCTGCCGAGGCCACCACGCCGAGATCGCCGCCACGCCCCAGCTGCTGGCCCTGGCCACCGATGCGCCCCCGTCGGTGCCCACCGAGGTGCGCGACCGCCTGGTGGCCCGCTCCGCACGCCATCGTCAGCGGCGGCGGTGGGCCCTGACCACCGCGGTGGTCGCGACGCTC